>JAMONW010000129.1 GCA_027066355.1 Campylobacteraceae bacterium | reverse complement strand
TGGACACGCTTCTCAAGAGGAGCAAAAACTTATTTTACGCCTAGCTCAACCAAAATTCTTCTTGCCAGTGCATGGAGAGTATAACCATATAGCAGCACACGCAAAAACTGCTGTTAGCTGTGGTGTAGATGAGAGAAATATTTTACTTATGAGTGATGGCGACCAAGTTGAAATTACTCCAAAATATCTTAAAAAAGTAAAAACAGTAAAAACTGGCAAACGCTATATTGATAATCAAGGAAATAATGAGATATATGCAGATGTTGTTGATGCTAGACAAAAATTAGCAACAGAGGGTATTGTAAATATTATTTTACAAATAGATGCTCAAAAATCTAAACTTATTGGAAAACCTGTTGTTACTGTTCATGGCTTAGTTTCAAATAAAGATAGCAAAAAATTTGAAAGTGCAATTTTAGATTTGCTAGAAAAACACCTAGCAACAAGCTCTATTGAAAAGAGCGCAAATCCAAAAATTATAGAAGATGATATTAGAAATATTGTTAAAAGATATATTGTTAAACAATATAAGAGTTATCCATTTATAATTCCAACAGTATTTATGGTTTAAAGATGCTTCCTAGTGATTATGCAAAGCAAACTTTAGAGATAGAGGCAAATGCCCTCTTAAATGCAAAGGATAGAGTTGGAGAGGGCTTTGATAAAGCAGTTGAGTTAATTTTAAATACAAATGGTAAATTGATTGTAATTGGTGTTGGCAAATCTGGACATATTGGCTCAAAAATTGCTGCCACGCTCTCAAGCACTGGCACAAGCAGCTTCTTTTTACATCCAGCAGAAGCAATGCATGGTGATTTGGGTATGATTAGCCAAAAAGATGCCATCTTGGCAATTAGTTATAGTGGTGAGAGTCAAGAGCTAACAAATCTTTTACCACATATAAAAAACTTTAATATACCAATTATTGGTATGAGTCGCTCATCAAGTAGCACACTTGGCTCTTTTAGTGATGCTCATATCGATATAAGTGTAAAAAAAGAGGCTTGTCCACTTGGTATTGCACCAACTTCAAGCACCACTTTAACCCTAGCCCTTGGAGATGCTTTGGCAGTTGCACTAATGCAATTAAAAGGATTTAAAAAAGAGGATTTTGCAAAGTTTCATCCAGCAGGAGCATTAGGCAAAAGGCTATATCTAAAGGCAAAACACTTTCTTATTGATACCAAAGAGTTACCAATAGTTAGCCCAAATGAGCCACTTAAAAGTGCTATTATACCAATGACTCAAGGGCGCCTTGGGAATGTTATAATTACAAATAAGCAAAAAGTAGTTGGTATATTTAGCGATGGTGATTTAAGAAGAGCTTTGCTTAAGGATGATTTTGATTTTGACGCACCTATAAGCAGATATATGACAAAAGAGCCATTTAGCATAACAAGTGCCGAGATATTGGCAGTTGATGCACTTAAATTAATAGAGCAAAAAAGAATTCAACTGCTCTTAGTAACAGATAATAACAAAAAGCTACTTGGAGCAATCCATATACACGATTTAATAGAAGCAGGAGTAGATAGTGAGAATAAATAAATATATTTCACACAATAGCAAATACTCAAGACGCGAAGCAGATAAATTAATTGAAGATGGAAAAGTAAATATCAATAGAGTTCCAATCAAAGACTTTAGCTACCAAGTGCAAAAGGGTGATAGAGTATTTGTAAATGGCAAAGAGATAAAGCCAAAAGGTGCGCAAGAGCTAACAATGATAGTTTATAACAAACCAAAAGGCTCTCTTGTAACTAAAAAAGATGATAGAGGCAGAACCACAATTTACCACCTTTTACCAGGAAAATTTAGACACTTTATGCCAATTGGGCGTTTAGATTTTGCAAGTGAAGGGTTATTGCTTCTAACAGATAATGTAAATGTAGCAACTAAATTAATGGAGAGCAAATTACCAAGAGTTTATAATATAAAAATTGATAAAATGGTAACTGATGAAATGATAGAAGCTATGAAAAATGGCTTAACTTTAGATGATGCCTCTGCAGGAGCGCATGAAAAAAGCAGAGTTAAGTCTATGACTTTTACACCATTTTTAGGCTATTTGGTAAGAGGTGTTAGTGGCAAATATACCAAGCTTAGAGTTATGATAAATGAGGGCAAAAACCGAGAGCTAAGACGCTTTTTTGCCCACTTTGGCGCAGAGATTGTTGATTTAAAACGCGTTGCTTATGGAGAGATAGAGTTAAATAACTTACCAACAGGCAAAACAAGATACTTAAGCACTAAAGAGTATGAGTGGCTACATGAGTTTTTAAATGAATCAAAAGTTAGTGATTGGTGATTAGAAATTAGTGATTTGAAAATTGAGAATTAAGTATGATTAAAATAGTAGTATTTGAACAAAATTCAAATACATTCTAAAATTCTCCATTTTAAATTATCAATTATCAATTAAAAAAAAGGAGGAAATGATGCAAACTATTAAATTTAATACAAAATATAAGAGTGAGATGGTAGATATTACAGAGCAAGTTCGTGATGAGGTAATTAAATTAGGCATAACAAATGGTTTATGCACAGTATTTAGCACCCATACAACTGCATCTATTCTATTTTTTGAAAACAAAGACCCAAAACTTAGAAGAGATTTTCTATCATCTCTTAGTCGTATAGCACCAGCAGATGCTGCATATTCAAGTGATGATGAAAATGCTGCAGCTCATATAAAATCAAGTCTTTGTGGACCAAGAGTTGTATTGCCAGTTGTTAATGGACAACTATTTTTAGGCAAATGGCAAGGAATCTTCTTTTGTGAATTTGATGGCCCAAGAGATAGAGAGTTTCATATTCAAGTAATTAAGGGTGTAGAGTAACTACTCTCACAAAGGTTAATTATTGAACACTCTTAATTTAGCGCAAAAGTATAGACCAAAAAGCTTTAATGATATATTATCACAAGAGCATTTAATTGGTAAAAATGGTATTTTTACTAAATTTATTGAAAAAAACTACTTTCCCAACACCTTGCTTTTTGGCAAACCAGGAAGTGGCAAAACTACAATTGCAAGAATTATTGCTAAAGAGTTAAAATTAGACTTTTATGAATTTAATGCAACCTCCATTAAAATTGATGATATTAGAAAAACAGTTGCTAAATATAAAGGAACTCTTTTAAAACCTACTATTTTTATTGATGAAATTCATAGGCTTTCAAAAAATCAACAAGAGGTTCTTTTGCCTTTTATGGAGAGTAGAGAAATTGTGCTAATTGGGGCATCTACCTCTAATCCATACTATGTTTTAACTGCTGCTTTTCGCTCAAGAAGCCACCTTTTTGAGTTGAATTCAATAAATTTTAACGACTTAAAAAATTATATTCAAAAAATTGCAAAATTAGAAAGTATTAATGCTACAAATGAAGCAATAGAGTATATTACAAGTAGCTCAAATGGTGATGTTAGAGGGGCTTTAAATTTGCTTGAGAGTAGCGCCATAGCAAGTGATTTTAATATAACTTTAGATATTGCTAAATCTATAAGAAGCAACAACCTTCAAACTGGGAATAGCGAAAATGATAACCACTATGACTTAATTTCAGCTCTTATTAAAAGTATTAGAGGAAGCGACATAGACGCTGCAATTTACTACTTAGCAAGGTTAATTGATGGAGGTGAGCCACCTGAATTTATAGCAAGAAGATTAAGCATTCTTGCAAGTGAAGATATTGGCAATGCTAATCCAAATGCTCTAAATTTAG
>JAMONW010000128.1 GCA_027066355.1 Campylobacteraceae bacterium | reverse complement strand
CATCTTTTATAATATCTTCGTTGCTATCAATTGGTATTATTTTAATACCTAAATCACTCTTTTGCGAATTAGATGGCTCATAATTATCATATGCTATAGTTTGATTATCTTGATTTAAAGAGTCATCTTCTATAGTTTCTATTGTTGTATTATCTAAACTACTATCAACCTTATTACTATCTTCTGCAACTGCTTTGGCAGTGTCATTGCTTGTTTGAGTTGAATCTTGATTGCTACTGTTATTATCTAATTCACTCTTATTTTTACCAACTTCTCTACTTCTTTTTAATACCGCTAAAGCAAATGCATCTAAAGCTTTTTGAATTGCTACGCGACTAGCTTTCTCTTTATCTAACGCACTAATTAGAGATTGCGCTTTAACAGATACATACTCATTTGCAACTATATTTTTACTCCAAAAGCCATATTTATCTTTTACTGCAAACTCAATTGCTGCATTTACACTATATCTAATAACACTACCATTACTATCTGTATTAGTTGGTGTAGTATTAATAGTATAGCTATTTACCAAAATATAACCTTTTGCTTTATTTACATTTTTTGTTAATGTTAAGTTAAGCCTATTAACTGCCATTTTTGATAACTCATCTTGTAAATATACTCCAGCATCTGGATCCTCTGGATCAATTTTTACCTTTGTTAATACCGGCTGTGCAAATATATCAGCTGCATAGTTTGGAACTGGTTTATAACCACCACAAGCTACTACAAAAATAGCTACAATAACTGCTACTAAATACTTCATTAAATCCCCCTATTTTACCACTAAATTAACCAACTTATTTGGAACCACAATCTCTTTAATTATCTCTTTACCCTCAAGCCACTTTGCAGCAGCCTCTTTTGCTTTTAAAATTATATCATCTTTAGCTAAAGAGGCATCTACACTTATCTCTGTTCTCTTTTTTCCACTAATTGTAACCGCATAAGTAACACTTGATTTTACAAATACTTCCTCTTTTACATCTATTTTTGCTTTTAGGTTTTCTCTGTTAAATAGCTCTTGACTAAGTTCACTTGCAATATGTGGAATAATTGGTTCAAGTAGATTTAAAATTATATAAATTCCCTCGCTCCAAACCTCTTTATTTTCTTGCTTATCAAGTGCATTAAGTGCTTCCATACATGCTGCAATTAATGTATTAAATGCAAATCCTCCACTATAAACCTCTTCTCCTTTTTTAAGAGCGCTATATACTTTTGCTCTTGCTTCTTGCTCGTTTTGAGCTAAAGATTTATGCTCAATTTCTGGCATAGTAGAGTGAGTAACTTTATCTTTTTTAGAGTATAGTTTTTTTAAAAATCTATAAGCTCCCTCAACTTGGCTATCATCCCACTCTATCTCTTTTTGTGGAGGTGCTGCAAACAAAATAAATAACCTTGCAGTATCTGCTCCATACTTTTGTATAATATAATCTGGGTCAACAATGTTACCTTTAGATTTACTCATTTTAGAGCCATCTTTATTTACCATACCTTGGGTTAGCAATCTCTCAAATGGCTCATCAACATTGCAATAACCTAAATCTCTAAGTGCTTTTGTAAAAAATCTTGCATACAAAAGGTGCAAAATTGCATGTTCTATTCCACCAATATATTGATCTACATTCATCCAATATTTACAATCTTCAATATCTAGCGCCATCTCTTCCCATTTGCTAGGCTCTAGTGTATAGCGCAATTGATACCAAGAGCTTTGAACAAATGTATCAAGAGTATCAGTTTCTCTGATTGCATCTTCTCCACATTTTGGGCATTTGCAATACTTCCATGTTGGGTGTTTATCTAGTGGATTACCCTCACCAGTAATCTCTACATTATCTGGCAATTTAATTGGCAAATTCTCTATCTTTTCAGGAACTAAACCACAACTTTTGCAATGCACAAATGGAATTGGTGCACCCCAATATCTTTGACGACTAACTCCCCAGTTTCTTAGTTTATAATTAGTTGTGCCTTTACCTAAACCTTTGCTTTCAAAAAGCTCTATAATTTTGCTTTGTGCCTCTTTATTTGGAGTGCCGTTAAACTCATTAGAGTTAATTAATACTCCCTCATTTGTATAAGGTAAATCGCCACCCTCAATTACTCTAATAATTGGCAAATTATATTTTGTAGCAAATTCATAATCTCTCTCATCATGTGCTGGAACTGCCATTACAGCCCCACCACCATAACTAGCTAATACAAAATTAGCCGTCCATACTGGAACCTCTTTACCTGTAAGTGGATGAGTTACGCTAATGCCAAGAGGATAACCCTCTTTATCTTGTTTTGCTCTCTCAACATCTGTCATATTTGCAATTGCTTCTATTTTAGAGGCAATCTCTGGCTCTAATTTATTATTTTTAATAAGCTCTTTTACAATTGGATGTTCAGCTGCAAGTGCAGAGTAAGTTACACCAAAAATAGTATCTGGGCGTGTTGTAAAGACTTTGAAACTATCAAATTTACCACCAAGTTTTTCAATAGACTCTGACGTTAATTTAAACTCAAACTCTAAACCTTTAGATTTACCAATCCAATTTCTTTGCATTGTTAAAACTTGGTTTGGCCATTTGCCTTCTAGTTTATCTAAATCTTGCAATAACTCATCGGCATACTTTAATATATCTAAGTAGTATCCTGGCATCTCTTTTAGCTCTACTTCATTATCACAGCGCCAACAACACCCCTCTTCTACCTGCTCATTTGCAAGAACTGTTTGACAGTGGTTACACCAATTAACTTTTGTGTTCTCTCTATATAATAAACCACTCTCAAACATTTGTATAATAAAGCCTTGCTCCCACTTTGTGTATAGTGGGTCGCAAGTTGCAAACTCTCTTGTTTTAGAGAATGAAAATCCTAATCTTTTAAATCCTTCATTCATCTCATCTATATTAGAGTATGTCCACTCTTTTGGATCTCTTTTGTGCTTAATTGCTGCATTTTCTGCTGGCATTCCAAACGCATCCCACCCCATTGGGTGCAATACATTAAAGCCCTGTTTTCTAAAATATCTTGCCATTGCATCACTAATTGTGTAGTTTCTAACATGCCCCATGTGTATTTTCCCACTTGGATATGGAAACATACTTAATATATATTTTTTTGGTTTTGTGTGGTCGCTTGAAGGCTCAAAACTCTGCTCTTCTTGCCAAATATCTTGCCACTTTTGCTCTATTTTGCTTGGATTGTAACTCACATTATCTCCTAATTAAAGTAGTTAAGTGATTATACCAAAAGAGCTATATACATTAGCTAAAGTGTGTAAAAAAAGAATTTTACTTATTTTTATTGATTTTTATTTATTATATTTAATTATTATAATAACTTATATGTTATTATTTTTTATATTTATTTTTAAGGAGAAACAATGATATTAAACAAACATATTAAAGGCGCTATAATTTTATCTGTGATTGCTTCAGGCACTCTATATGCAACAAATGGAGATACTCTTATTGGAGTTGGTGCAAAAACAAGAGCAATGGGTGGTGCAGGTATTGCGTTAAGTCAAGGTGCTGAATCAACTTTGGTAAATCCAGCTCTTATAACTAAAGTAAAAAATACAGAAATTAGCTTTGGTGGAACAATATTTGCACCAAATATAAAAACAACTTTTCAAGGTGTAGAGAGCAAAAGTAGTTCAGATTTAAGTATGATTCCAGCAGTTGCTATCGCTTCAAAAGTTATGCCAAATCTTTATGCAGGTATTGGAATGTATGGAACTGCTGGTATGGGGGTTGATTTTAGAGGTAATCCTGCTCATATGGATATGGAAACAACGCTTCAGCTTATGCAATTTGCGGCTCCTATTGCATATAAAAGTGGAGGTTTGAGTGTTGGTATTTCACCAATTATTCAATATGGTTCATTAGATATTAATTATAAAAACTATATGGTGCCAAATCAGCCACAAGTTGGATATGGACAAACTCAAGATTTTGGATTTGGTGTTAGCTTAGGTGCTGTATATGATTTTGATAATGGATTTAGCATAGGAGCTGTTTATAAAAGTAAAATAACAATGAAGTATCCAAAAGTATTAACAACTGCAGCAAATCCTCTTGGTGTAATGGTTGGAGATACTTTAACTCAACCTGCAGAGTATGGAGTTGGTATTGGCTATGTAAATGGACCACACTCAATTGCTTTAGATGTTAAAAAAATTGCTTGGAGTAAAGCAAAAGGATATAAAGAGTTTAACTGGAGTGACCAAACAGTAATTGCTTTAGGTTATCAGTATAGTGCTAAAAATTGGGCGCTTAGATTTGGTTATAACTATGCAAAAAGCCCTATAAAAGCTAGTCAAAACCCTATGATAAACACATTTAATCTACTTGGCTTCCCTGCAACTGCAAAAAGCCACTTTACTGCTGGAGGAAGCTATAAATTTAGCAAAAACTTCTCAGCAGATTTAGCATTAGTTTATGCACCTGAGTCTAAAAGCTCACTAAATAGCCAAACACCTTATGCTATATCAAATAAACACTCAGAATTTGGAACAACAATTCAATTTAATTATAGATTTTAATCCAAATTTGTAGCCTCTTGGCTACAACAACTTTTACCACAACTAAAGCACTTTTAATATACAATACTCTTAAATAAACCAATTTTGGAGAAGATTTTGGCATTAGCAAGAAAATATCGACCAAGCACCTTTACAGATTTAGTTGGGCAAGAGGCAGTATCTAAAACGCTATCTTTGGCGTTAGAGAGTTCTAAGCTATCTCATGCTTATCTATTTTCTGGTATTAGAGGGAGTGGTAAAACATCTACTGCTAGAATTTTTGCTAAGGCTTTGCTATGCCAAAAGGGTCCTACAAATAACCCTTGTCAAGAGTGCCAACACTGCATTATGGCAAATGAGGGGCGACATATTGATATTATAGAGATGGATGCCGCAAGTAATCGTGGAATTGAAGATATAAAAGAGTTAATTGAACATACTAAATATAAGCCATCTATTGGTAGATTTAAGATATTTATAATTGATGAGGTGCATATGCTCACAGTTCAAGCATTTAATGCACTTTTAAAAACACTCGAAGAGCCACCAGATTTTGTAAAATTTATATTAGCAACTACAGACCCTTTGAAATTACCAGCTACAATTTTAAGCCGTGTGCAACACTTTAGATTTAAAAAATTGCCTATAAAAACAGTTAAAGAGCATCTATCTTATATTCTTCACCAAGAAGGAGTTGAGTTTGAAGATAGCGCATTAGAGATAATTGCCAGAAGTGGACAAGGCTCGGTTAGAGATGCATTAACTCTGCTTGATCAAGCAATAGTATATTCAAATAACAAAATTACAACAACTGATGTTACTAATATGCTTGGAATTGTAGATCCAAATACTATTTCAAAGCTATTAAAATCTATATCTATGCAAAACAAAGATGAAGTTTTAGAGTTTTTAGAGAAGTTTTCAGATTACGAAGCTGAAATGATTATTGATGAGATAACTTTATATATTCAAAATATATTACTAAATCAAAGTGGAGAGTTAACTACTTTAGTAATTGATAGATTTTTTAGGGTATTATCAGATGCAAAAAGACTCTTAAGTTTTGGTAGTAATGGTGAGTTTGTATTATCTTTAACTCTATTTAAAATGATAGAGGCTATGAATATCAACTCAATAGATGATATGATTCATAAGCTTCAAAATGAGCTTCAAAATAGTAGTAGTTCAATTGAGCAAAAGAGTGTGCAAAGTAGTTCTGTAAATTTAGATAAAGAGGTAGCTAAAAATATTGATAACTCAATAAAAAATGAGCCAAAAGCTACAATTTCAACAACTAGTAATGAAACAGTTTCTTCACAAACTCCAAATACAATGTTTGATAAATTAAAAGAGAAAATTTATGATAGAAACTTTGAATTAGGAGAGATATTCTCTAAAAATATAACATTTGTTAGCTTTGAAGAGAATACTTTAACATGGGAAAGCACAGTTGATGGAGATGAAAAAAAGGTTTTAATAGAGAATTGGTCAATATTAAGACATTTTGTTCAAGATATATTTGGAATTGATACAAAAATAGTAAATATTGCAAAAAAAAAATTAAATAGCACTACAAATGAGGATAATAATAGTATAAATAAGAGTCAAAAAAGTGAGAATAATGAGGCTCCTCAAAAAAATAGTTGTATAATGCCAGATGGAAAAAGTGAAGCTAGTTTAGATAAAGATCCAAAAGATTTACTAAATGAACCTATGATTCAAGAATTTATTAAACATCTTGAACCAAAAAGAGTAATTGTGAAGCAAAAAAGTTAATTTTTTGCTATATTTTTTAAAAATTAAACATTTTTTTATCAATTTTGTTCATATAGAGTTAAATTTCTGCTATAATTACATCTAATATGTAAATTTTATTTTTAAATAAGGCTATTTTAGATATAAATAATAAATATAATACTATATATGTAATGAAATTAATGTTAATACTTTTGCATCTAAGGTAAGCTTTAAAATATAAAATACAATTAAATATCGACTATACGGCGGTTATAATGAGAATATTAACAATAGGTTTTTCTGAAGAGTTTGCAAAAGAGTTAGAAAAAGAGATATCCAAATACTTTATATGCATACTTGATAGTGCAGAAGATTTATACGATGCTACAAATTTTACATACTTTAGACACTATGAGTTAATCATAGTTGTTGATGAAAAGATGAAGTATGCAATGGAACGCTTTGTAAAAGAGATTAAATTAAAGAAACCAGAAACAAAAATTATAGTAATTACAGATGATATTAAAAATCATAAAGAGTTTTTTGACTTAAAAATTGATGATATTTTAGTTGACCACACAGACCAACCTGACCTTTTAGCTGCTAGAGTTCTTGCAAATATGCGTAATCTATTTGGAACTCAAATAAATATTGATAAATTAACTATTGATATACCTAGCAAAAAGATTAAATATGATGATAAAATTGTAACTCTAAATGGAAAAACTTTTGATATTTTAGTATATTTAGCTTTGCGTAACCAAAGAGTATTTAGCAAAGATGAAATTATAAATGCCCTTTGGGAAGAGCCTGAGTATGTAAGTGATAATACTGTTGAGGTTGCAATTAACCAAATTAGAAAACGCCTAAAATCTATACTTGGCTTTCAAGTTATTCATACTGTTAGAAGAAGAGGTTATAAATTCTCTTCTGAAGTATCAGAAGTTAAGTAGTTTTTTGGCTTACACCTAAGAGAGTATAGAGCCAAGAGCTAAGAGCCTTTCCCCTCTTTGCAAGACTTAAAGTTAAAATTCCCACTTTCAAGCTAATAGCAACACCCGTCATTCCGGGCTTGACCCAGAATCTCAAAAGATAGTGCTAAGTGTTGAGTTTGTAGTGTGTAGAGTTTAACCCAAATTAAACACCTCTTATCTACTACCTGATACTTTTTATTTA
>JAMONW010000127.1 GCA_027066355.1 Campylobacteraceae bacterium | reverse complement strand
CATCATTTATAATTAAATACTGCCCTGCGCCAACTAACAGTGTAATTGCAAGTAGTACAAATGCTCCACTTGCTTGGTTACTTAAAAGCAATAAAAAGCTTACAATTAAAAAGCCAATATAACCTGTGCCAAAAAAGCGTTTTGTTGTAGATTCTCTATTCCAAGATGGTCTTGCTTTAATTCTATAAATTTTGCTTTGAGCATATATTCCATAAACTCCAAGCGCTACGCCTATTGCTTCAAACAAAAGCTTTAAAAAACCATTAAAATCAAACAGATACATTAGCCAAACAAGCCCAGCAACTCCTGCATATGCGCCAAGAGCTATTGCCTCGCGGCTAAGCCAAGAGGTTTTATAGTTTCGCATTGCCCAAATTGCCTTACTAGGGCGCCCTAGATGCAAAGCACTTAGTGGTAAGCCAACTCCTGCAAGAGCTAGAGCAAAAAATGCCATAGTTGCAGTTGGAGATGGTAGATTAAAACCTAAAGAGTATAAAAACTGCCCTAAAAATATTGCTACAAATGCTCCAACTGAGGCTTGAGTTAAAACTGTCATAAAAATTAACGGCCACTCGGGGTGAGCTGGTTTTAAAATATGCTCATCTGCTGGTTTAAACTCTGCACCCTCTGGTAAATCTGGCAGTATATATCTTGTAGTTGGTTTAGTTATCTCTATATCTGGTAGGTGTGGAGCTACGCCCTCTTTTGCCATATCCTCATTTAGCCATTTATCTACATTAACAACCTCTATATTAATTGCATTTGCCGGACACGCTTGAACACATGCTGGGGTTTGCCCAACTTCTAACTTATCTACGCACATATGGCACTTTGTTACAATGCCTCTATCTTTGTTAAAGGTTGGCACCTCATAAGGGCAGTTCCATGTGCAGTATTGGCAACCTATACAGTTTGGATCATCATGAAACACTATGCCATTTTCTAATTTTATATAAGCATTTGTAGGGCAACCCTTTAGGCACTCTGGATCTATGCAATGATTACAGCTCATTGAGTTAAATAGCTGCAAAGTATCAGGGAATACTCCTGCTTCCATCTCGCCAACTCTTCTCCACTTTATATCATCAGGGTTTGCGTTTTGCTCATTACAAGCCACCTCACAACAGTGGCAACCAACACACGCAGTTGCATCAAACACAAAGCGATACTGCTCACCACTTTTAAGCTCTGGCAAATCGATTGTATAGTTACCACACTGCATTCTAGTTTCATTTTTATAATTTATAAAGCTGCTAAGCGCAGTATTTTCTGTTAATGGTTCCATTTTTTTCCTTTGTTTTTACTTTGCAAAAAAGCTCTATGCTCTGCACTCTATGCTCTTAGCTAAGATATTAAACATCGTTTAATATTGTAAGAATCTCTGTAAATACTTTTGCTCTTTTATTTCTGTTTTCATGTGTCATTATCTCTATTGCTTTGCTTAAATTTAGTGGCACTTTAGAGTTTAATTTGCTAACTTCACCCTCTTTTAGCTTTCTTGGGCGTTTTTCGATTATTTCTAATCCATTCACTCCCTCAAAGCGTTTCTCAGCTGTTAATTGTTTAAATAGTTGTAACCCAAAATTAAAGACCTCAAGCTCTTCATAGTTAAAAGTTTTTGGCTCTTTATCGAGCTTAAATTCACTTAAACCTGCCTCTTCTAACACAAAATTTACTTTTGTAAAAAAGCTTAATGCACCAAGTGTAAAATTAGAGAAATATCTACTCTCAAACTCTTCAAAGCTCTCATTAAACTCTTTATACTCTGCATAAACCTTTAATAAATACTTAATATGCACCCTAGCTTCACTTAAAGGCACACTCTTTTGCAAAACTCTTGCCTCTTTTGCTTTGTGAGTAATTTTACCACCAATAAATATATGCACACCATCAACTCTATTGCCATCTCTATCTTTTGCTTTGCACCCCTCTAAGCCAATATCGCCAATACCATGCACCCCACACCCTTTAGGACAAGCAGACCAATTTATTCTAACAACTCCATTTTCTAATGGCACTTCTTCATTTAAGTAGTGCGACATCTCAATTGCATCAGGCTTATTTTTAATTACTCCAAAATTACAAGTTTGTCTTCCTGCACACGCAATCATATCACTAAAATAGATATTATTATATGCGCTATATTTATTATAAAGTGGCTTTTTTAAAAAATCATTACAATCACTAACACCTAAAATCCATAAATTTTGATCATAACTAACTCTTAGCTCTCCACTTCCACACTCTAAAGACAAATTAGAAGCCTCTATCATATCACTACCACTAAAAATTCCACTAGGCACTATTAACTTAAATGCAAAATTTCCATCTTTTGTAAGCACCCTATTTGTATTATAATTAATAGCACGAGATTGCACCATTGTAACTCCAGCCCCTTTTGGAACCAAATCACATCTGCTATAAACTTCATCCATAAAATTCTCAATACCAACATCTTGCAAAAGATAATGCAATCTATTTTTATTACGATTATCTCTATAACCATACTCTTTAAATGTATCTACAATAGCTCTAAAGAGTATTGGCACTTCATTTGCAGTTACAAAGCAGTTTGCACACACTGCTTGTTTGGCAACTTTGCCTCCTAGATACAAATTAAAGCCCCAAACACCGCTATTTTGAGCTAATATAAATGAACAATCATGCCCATAAATATTGCAACTATTACTCATAGAACCCAATATTGCTGTATTAAACTTTCTAGGAAGAGTGCCAATATACTCCTCTTTTTTCAAAAATATATCTTGCATTTCATCTAAAATTGGCTGAGTATGAATTATTGAATCTAATGCTACTGCATCAAGTGGATCTGTAACAATATTTCTTAAATTATCAATTCCTGTTTGATAAGTTGTAACTCCTACACTATCTAACTCTTTAACTACTGTTGCTAAATCCTCAACTTTAATATATCTAAGCTCTACTTGCATACGAGTAGTTAAATCTATATAATCATTTCCATAATTTTTAGCAACTTCACCAATCTTTTTAGCTTGAGTTGCACTTAATTTACCTCCTGGTATTCTAACTCTTAGCATAAAATCGCCATCTTTAATAAAGTATCCAAAACACTTTAAAAAAAATGCCAAATCATCTTTAGAGATGTTATCTAAATCAGTTTTACTAATTGCCTCTAAGCGTTTAATTGCACTATTTGCTTCTATAGGCTCTTTAATATTCTCTATTTTATTTATTTTTTTGCTTCTTTTATCTTTTGCTTCTTGTAAGGTTAACATTATTTACCTCGTAAATTTTTTTTGTATTATACTAAAGAAACAAACAGATAGTTGCCTAAAATTTAATCACAAAATATGCTACTTTTTATACTATAATTCCAGCAATTAAAATTTTAGGAGATTTATTTATGGCAAAAGGTTTTAGTGCGTTAAAAAATGAGGGGCATTTTCCTACACTTTTTATGGCTTTTCTCTATTTTGATATGAGTTTTATGGTTTGGACAATGCTAGGACCCTTATCTGCAGAGATTGCAGAGGCTTTAGCTAAAAATGGCTTTGTGATTACTCCATCTCAAAAAGCAACTTTACTCTCACTTCCAATTTTAAGTGGAGCAATTTTAAGAATTTTACTTGGATTTTTGGTTGATAAAATTGGAGCTAAAAAGAGTGCTCTTATGGCTCAAGCAATAGTTATTGGAGCTTTATCTTTAGCATTTATGCAAGGGCAAAATATTACATACAATCAACTACTTTTAGTAGCACTTGGGCTTGGTTTTGCAGGAGCTAGTTTTGCTGTGGCACTCCCACAAGCTGGGCAGTGGTATCCACCAAGCCTCCAAGGTGTGGTAATGGGAATTGCAGGAGCTGGAAATATTGGAGTTGTGCTAGATTTTATCTTTGCGCCTAAAATTGCAGAGCTTTGGGGCTGGAATGCAGTATTTGGAGTAGGTGCTGCTATGGCAATTATTGTCTGGTTTGCATACCTTTTCTTGGCAAAAGATGCTCCTGCCTCTGTTTACAAACCAAACCCAAAAAGAGTTGGCGACTACTTAAAGCTACTAAAAGATAAAGATACATGGTGGTTTAATCTTTTTTATGCAGTTAGCTTTGGTGGATTTGTTGGATTTGCTGGATATATGAAAGTATATTTAATGAACACTTATCAAGTAGATATGGCAGAGATTGGAAAAGCTTTAATAAATGAAGATAATGTAAAGGTAGTTGCTGGTTATTTTGGTGCATTAACTATCTTTGCAGGAGCTTTGCTACGCCCAATTGGTGGTAGTATTGCAGATAAAATGGGTGGTGTTAAATCGCTTTATATATTCTATGGAGCAGTTGCAATTTTGGCTTTAATTATAGCCTTTGTAAAGTTGCCATTTTGGGTTGCTATTGTGGTGCTATTTTTAATTATGGCAAACCTTGGTATGGCAAATGGTGCTGTTTTTCAGCTAGTGCCTCAAAGATTTGGCAAAGATATTGGTATAATGACAGGAATTATTGGATGTGCTGGAGGCTTAGGAGGAACTGCTCTTATTAAAACTCTAGGCTGGAGTAAACAAGCATTTAATGGCTATAGCGCAGGATTTATGATATTTGCAGCTGTAGTTTTATTAGCAATTGTTGGAATTAGTCTAGTAAAGACTCGCTGGAGAACCACTTGGGGCGTTAGTGCTGGAGGAAGAATATAATTTTGGCTTTAGCAAAATTCTTAAATCCAAATTATTTATTATAAATTTGGATTCTCTTCTAAATAAGCATAGCCACTCTCTGGAGGGATAACTATTGTAAAGTTATTATCACCATTATTGTTTAGTTCAAACTCTATTTTACAATCTGTTTTAGTTAATCCATTATAGATAGGTCTATTTTTTTCAGTATAACTTTTATATGGTCTTCCAAAATTATCATATCCAATATGCTTAACTGTGCTACCCTTACTTGTGCCATCTTCCATTATTTGACAACTACTAAAAGATACATCATTTATACCATATTTCTGAGTTATGAAAATATTTGGACTTACTCTATCACTTAAAGTTTGAGCTGCTGCACCTGCATTTTCTAAATTTTTAGGACAAGGTTGAGCACCAGACCAAAAAGTATTTTTACCATTACTTGGATCTATAGCAGTTTCATTTATTGTAATTGAACTATCATAATTTAAGTCGCTTCCTATTTGATAATACAATCCTGACTTATTACTACATTTATATATTTGAAATCTCCAAAATGAGCGTTGCCAATTTATTTCATTAGGATTATCTGAGTGTTTACTATCGTGTAAGGCTAAATTTTGAGTGTAGCGTATCATTGTAAGCATATGGTTTATTGCTTCAGCGCGAGTATCCCTTTTTAATCTTGGCATAACATTTGCTGCAATTATACCCATAACTACAATAACTAATATAAGCTCTAGCATTGTAAATGCATTTCTATTTCTTCTCATATTTTTTGTATGCTCCTTCTATGGTATGTTTGTGCTGGTTCATTTTGATTAGCACTATCTTGGTAACTAACATATACATCAATAATTGCAGATAGTGCATCTGGTATAACATTTGCTTGGGGGTTTGCTAACTGAACAATTTTACTAGAGTTTGGACAATTTCCAATATATTTTGTATTACCAATATATTTTATATCAACTCTTATAGTATATGCTCCACCTAGTGCATTTGCATTAATTGTTTGTAAACATTGAGTTGCTGAGGCTCTACTATTGCCTGTAATTGCCAATATTGCATACTCTGTGTAACTTTTTGCTAATAACTCTGCTTGAGCTCTTTTATATTGTATTGCTCCCTCTTTTGCTATTGATGAACTTGAGTAAAATATATAACTAGCTACCATACTCATTAAAACTATTACAAACAGTGCCATTAGCATAGAGAAAGCTTTTCTTTGTTTATTTAACTTTATCATCTTAGTAATACCCTCTCTTTACAAATTGATGTCTTCTTAGTAGCATTAAACATCTCTTTTACACACAACTTTATATGTATTCTATTTTCTGTAGCATATGTTTTAAATACTGTTACATTTGTAACTAATAAAGAGTTGTGTCCTCTCATATTGATATATTTATTATAATCATTATCATTACCTACCCATGGTCTAAAGTTATAAATTAACTTTAAATCAAATATATCTTCACCATTGCCAGTTGCATCTTTTCTAAAATTTACAGGCACAACTGCATATGCACTCCATGCTAATTTATAGTGTTCTGTAACTCTAGCTATTCCAGTATTTGGAGGAAGAGATGGATTATCTTTTAAATTAAAAGTGGCTGTAGTTGGTGTTGGGATAGTATAGTTATCTACCATAGCTATACCTGATGTATCGTGTCCTCCATTCCAATATCCTACACTATCAAAGCCATAATTTCCTGGGAAAAATAGTGCTACATTTTTTAATTTATCAGATGACGGTATATCACCTCTTGATAAATTAGCAATTATCTTAGATTCTAAGTCCAAATCAGAACCTGGAGTAACTATTGCCATTTTATTACTAGCATAAACATCACAAAATCCACTCCAAGCTGGTGCAAGTGCAAAACCTGCTTGAAGAGGAGCTTCTGATGCATTAAATCCATCTACATCATACCCTATCCACTCTAGCACCTCATAATTTGTTGGCGCTTGTTCTATTGGTGCAATTTGTGTTGTTGCAATACTCTTATTATTATCATCTAAATCTCTTTTTACTACTGTTCCACCCACTGCGTAGCTTAATCTATTTGCAATTGAATTTAGTGCTATTTCAACCTTTAAATTTGCTTTATGTTCAGACTCTGTTTGATTGTAGCTTATATATGTTTTGGCTATCAAATCTGTTGCTACCATAGCAACAATTGAAAGAATTACCATAGTAAATACTAACTCTATCATTGTAAATGCGCGTTTCATTAAAATATCCTCTCTTTTAATATACCAGCACCGATATTACAAGAAAAGCCTTTTAAAACAACTTTTTTATTTGGGTCATTTTGACTTGTTAAAGTTAGCGTAATCTCTTTTATATTTGTAGAGCGATTATTTATTTGTGTTGCTGGAATAGCAGTTAAGTTTGTATCAAAATTAATTGTATTATTATTAAAATCAATAGGGTTTCCAGCATTATCATTTGGTATTTCATTTATATATCCAACTTTTATATTCAAATTGATCTTTTTATCTTTATAATCTCCCTCTGAAGCAGTTGTATTTTGAACAGAACTAATTAGAGTAATACTTTTATTATTAAAATCATCAATATCATCTGGTATTGTTTCTGGCAAACCTGTTGATTTATCTATATCTAAACCAAATTTATTATATGGTGTAGCACTCCATCTAGTTCCATTTGAATCTGTGCTAAATTTTCTTGATGTATCTGTAGGAGAACCCACTCTTCTTAGTTGAGGTATATTATTTCCAGCATTTGTATTTGTGCTAAATTCATTTAACTCATCAGCTCCTGTATCAGTAGAGTATGAATATGAAGCTGAACTTGGAGAACTTGAACTTGGTAGAGTTGGTGAACTTGGTAAAGTTGGTGAACTTGGTAAAGTTGGTGAACTTGAAGAACTTGAACTTGGTGAACTTGAACTTGAGCTTGGTGAACTTGAACTTGAGCTTGGTGAACTTGAACTTGAGCTTGGTGAACTTGAGCTTGAGCTTGGTGAACTTGAACTTGAGCTTGAGCTTGATGAACTCGAACTTGA
>JAMONW010000126.1 GCA_027066355.1 Campylobacteraceae bacterium | reverse complement strand
AAAGATATGAAAGTAGATAACAATTCTACAAATAGTGATAACAATAAAACAAAAGTAGATGGCAAAGCAGATAACAATACAAGTGCGCAATCTGATAGCAACTCTACAAGTGTAGATAATACAAATAGTAAGACTCAAAAAGGGCAATTTGTAGATTCACCAGTTGCTGGTTTAGAGTATAATACAACTTCTGGATTACATGGCAAAACAGATGCTGAAGGTTATTTTGAGTATAAAAAAGGTGATAAAGTAACATTTAAAATAGGTAATTTAATTCTTGGTAGCACAGAAATTACAGATAAAATTAAAGAGCCAGTAGTTACACCAACTGATATTAGTGCCAATGATAAAGAGGTAGAAGATAAGATGTTGCAACTTCTTCAAACTTTAGATAGTGATGAAAATGCAAGTAATGGTATTGTGATTTCTCAAGAAGCAAAATCAGAGCTAGAGCAAATAGGTGATCATGTAAGATTTAAAGATTTAAAAGATAAAAATGGAACAATAAACGATAAAAAACTGTTAGAGAAATTACCTACAATTAGAGATATTTTAGATAGAGATGGAAATGGCATCTTAGATGTAAATAAAACTCAAGCTCTAAAACACTTTAAAGATACATTAAATAGATTTAAAGATAAAAATAGATTTATGCACAATTTTAATGATTGGTTTGCAAAACATAAAGATAATAACTCAACAAAAACAGATATGAATAAAGATAACTCTTTTGAGCATAATTCACATAAGAGTAAAACAGATGTTTCTACAAACAATAAAGTAGATAATAATAAAACCAATACTCACTCTAAGCAAAAATTAGAGATAAATTAAATATAAAAGGCATAAAGCTTTATGGCTTTATGCTAACTCTTTTTAGTAAATCTTTGATAAAATAAGTTTATGAAAGATAAAATAAAAGAGATTCAAGAAAATCTACAAAATAACCCTAAATTTCAAGAACAGATGCAAAAAATAAAACCAAAAAGAACTATTTGGGGATTTTTGGGTGTAATTTTATTCTTTTTTGTGCCAGAGTTTTTAAACTATTTCTACCATAATGAGATAAATGCTTGGATTATAAATTATGCCCAAAATGCTCCCAATAAAGAGATGGGTGATATGCTTATATGGTTAAGTAAAAAAACATTTGATGGTGAGCTAAGTTATATAAATATCTCTCTTGGTTTTGCATTTTTATTTTGGTTATTTAAAAGAGATTAATTTTCAAAAAGAAATTTATCAATCTCTTTAAAGTATCTCTCAATTCCCTCAAAGCTATGGTTTCCACCATCTTCTAAAATAAGCTCTGCATTTGGCAGTAGATTTAGGGCATCTTGATAATTTAATACTTCATCACCTTTTTGAAGCATTAAGAGATATTTAGCATTAGGATTATCTACTACATACTCTTTTAACATATTTAAGTGCTTTAAATTGAACTCAAATCTACTTAAATCGTAGTAGTTTGTTGCCATTTCTCCTTGCTCAACATATTTTAGTAGAGTTTTTGTAGCCTTTACTGCTGGGTTTATTAAAACTGCTTTTAAGTTATATTTATTAGCCAAATAGATTGCATAAAATCCACCTAAAGATGAGCCAATAAGTTTTGGATTTTCGCAATTTTTAATTAACTGCTCTAATGTATCAATTGCCAGTTCTGGAACATAAGATAGTGATGGAGCAATAAGTTTTATACCTTTTTTATTATAATACTCTCTAAATTTAGTTATTTTACTACCACGCCCACTACTGCCAAAGCCATGTATATAAATTATCATGTTACCCCTTTAGTAAATAATCTTTTTTTCTTCAAATGCTCAAGCTCTAACTCTAACTTTTTGCTAAACTCTTTTCTCTTAATTTGTAAATCTTGCAAAAACTCAATGCGTCGCTCTATAAAATAAAAATATAGCATACCACTTACAACAGCAGCATACAAACACCACAAAGAGGTAAATCCATAAGGGCGTAATAAATAGATAACAATTAATCCAATTAAATTTAATAAACCAAATATTGCAATAGAGATAGAGCTACTTAGCATCAAAGAGCCACAAGTAGTTAAAATATAAGTTACCCCAACATAAATATTGTTAGTAGTTGGATTTTTATAATATAAAACATTATTAACAACACTTACACTACTTGGAACTGTAGCTAAACCATACATTGTATAAACTGCTAAAACCAAGCCCAAAATAGTTAAAATACCTATTAATCTTTTTCTCCATTTAACTTTTTCTATTAGCCAAAGAGATAGTGGAACCAAAAAAGGTAAAACACCTTGCGCATAATATATAAAATATCCTGCGGCAATATCTAAAGCTCTCTTATCAATATGCCCTCCAACACCAAGCCACACAAAGCCTTCAACAAATTGATGAAGTGCAAAGAGAAGTGGCAACAGAGCAAACAAAACCTCTCTTGGAGTGCTAACTTTCATTAATGTAAGTATGCCAACAAAAGCTATTGCCCCAGAGATTGTAAAATTTAAAACTGCAAAATATATATCCATATTTATCCCTATTTAATTATTGGTGCTTCTATATCTTTGCCCAAAAATGCGTAAGCTTTGCCAACTCTTGCTACTGGTTTGAAACTAAGTTCAATCTTCTCTCCATCTGTTATTACACTATCATTTACATAAATTGCATCCACTGTTAAAATTACTGGCACTGTTTGGCTACCATTTAGATCAACCTCTTGCGATAGTGTGCAAAATAGAGCATATGGGGTATTCTCTGCAATTGGTGGATAATTTTTATAAACTTTAGTAGTTTTAATATCAAACTCTTTAACTTCACTCTTATCTCTTGCTAACTCTTTTGAACTAAAGTGCATCTTCTCTAAATTCTCCTCTGGCACTAAACAAATTGTGCATTTTTTAGTATCTCTAATATTTTGTAGGCTATCTTTTGGTGAGCCATCAGTTTTATGTCCAATAGATACAATAACACTTGGAGGATTAGAGCTTAGTGGTGTAAAGTAGCTAAATGGAGCAATATTTACAACTCCATTTTGCTCTGTTACAATCCAAGCAATTGGGCGTGGAATTACACCTTGGCTCATTAATTTATAAATATCACTACTTTTTAAATCTTTTAAGTTATATAACATTCCAAACCTTTAAAGCTAAAATTATTTTGTTATAATATCATAATATTTGCCTAATATAAAGGAGGAGTAAATCAATAAAGATAAATTTGCAATTAAAGCAAAAGATTATGAAAAAGAGCAAAGAAGAGTTGACAATGTTGTAAATATAGCTAATAAAATTTTAGAAGAGATAAATTTTAAAAAATCTTGGCATATTGCTGACTTTGGTTCAGGAACAGGGCTTTTGCTTGAACAAATTGCACCAAATGTTAGCTCAATTGTTGCAATTGATAATTCTCCTTCAATGAATAGTGTTTTAAGCAAAAAGCAACTACCTTGTAAACTGACAATAAAAGAGATTGACATCACCAAAGAGCCTATAAACGACAACTTTGATGCAATTATTTCATCTATGACAATACATCATGTAAAAGAGGTTGACAAGCTATTTACAATATTTTACAAAATGCTTAAACCTAACGGCTATATAGCATTAGCAGATTTAGATATTGAAGATGGTTCATTTCATACAATTGATACAGGAGTTGAACACTTTGGCTTTGATAGAGAGCAATTTAAAACATGGGCAAAAGAGGCAGGATTTAAAGATATAAAAATTCAAGATGCCTCAATTGTTAAAAAACCTTATGGCGAATATGGGGTTTTCTTACTTACAGCAAGAAAAAGTAAGAAGTAAAAGGTAAGAGGTAAGAATTATTGTATGAGAATAAACTAAGATTTATTCTCTTTTAGTTTTATTAATGCGATTAAGTAAAGAAAAAGCTTTGGAAGTGAGGCTTCAGCCTCACCCATATTTTGAGCTTAATGGGATTAAAACTTTCAATTATCAATTATCAATTTAATAACTCTATCTATCATCTCTTTTTGAACCCAACTTTGTCTGCGTTGAGTCTCTATATTAAAGTAGTTGTTTGTGCCTTTTTCTAAAACTACAAAGTTTGACATTGAGCAGTCATTGTTAATACTATTGACAATCTCATACTTTACACTCATACCAGCTTTTAATAGCTTATATAACGAGCTTGGTGGAGTTTTTTGTAAACCTACCATGTAAACTAAATTATCTTCATCTTGTAAACCTTTGCCATCTATAATTTGACTCTTTGGGTAAGCTAAATATGATTTTACTTTAGAAGAGCTTTTTAAAATCGAAATTCCACCACCATTTGTATTGTTATGAAGTGCCAAATATGGCATTGAAGCACCTTTATAGTAATCAATTATTGAAAAAACTATATTTGTATAAATAGGTGAGGGTGCTATTTGCTCTTTGCAAATTTTAACCCTAGAGTATGAAAAATTTCTATTTGGATCTTGCCCAGCATTATAGCGTTTGTTATTATTTACAACTGCTAAAAAGCCACCTCCATACTTTGATACGGCATAAACAGCGCTATTAAAAGCGCTATTTTCATTATCGTGTGGCAAAAACCAAAATACTCCATGCTCTCTTTTAGGATTTGTAACCAAAAGCATCTTCCATCTTAAAGCCCCCTCTCTAAAGGCTAATAGATTTACGCATAAATGTTTTAGTTTTTTATAATTTTGCTTTATGTCGCTTATATAACTCAACTTATCTATATTAGAATTTATAGTATAGTTTAAGATAAATGGTGCAACAGTGCAATTTTTTGAGTATGCTATATTAAATAAAAGTATAAAGATTGTTATTAATTTTTTCATAAAGCAATTTTAGCAAATATTAACTTGCTAATAACTCTAAAAAAGCCCATTATCCTCTGTTGGCATATTTTTAAATAGATTTTTTACTTTAATATTATTTATATTTTGCTCTTTTTTTTGTTGGGTTATTGGGAGTGCGCTTTGCTCATCTACCTCTTTCTCAAAATGTGCATAATCTTTATATCCAGCAAAATCTCCTCCCCATTTCCAGTTTTTCTTTTTAAATACATCTATAGGTGCATCAGTTTTTAAAAGTATAGCTCTATTATCTGCTACAATGCCAATATGTCGTCTTCCCAAGCCTGTGTATCTTTTGCTATTAGCTGGTAAAATTTTGCTTCCATTAACATATGGATTTTGCACTGGATTTATATCAATAGCTTTCCCAAAAGCGTGTTTAGACCACTTTTTAGGATTGTTTAAATCTACTCTACAATCAAAACCATAAGTAATATTTTTATTAATTGCATTTATATAGCTTCCATAATTTGAAAGTGGAGCTACCTTTTGAATAGGATAATCAAGCTTAACTAGCATATTAAAAATTTGCACAACCTCGTTTGCAATATCGCTACTTACAACTATTTTGCCCTCTTGTAACTCACCTTTAAAATCTTTGTAAGCTACTGTAACTAAACGAAGATTATTAAGTGCTACTGGACACCCCTCTTTATAAATGCCACTTTGTATCATCTGCTCTTTTAAACTTTGAGGTAGAGGCTCAATTGCTTTAGAGTGTAGTGCTAATATTGTAAGTGCTACTATTAAAATTATCTTTTTCATAAGAAAATTTTAACATTACATTACATAAAGCTAACTTATTGTAAAATAGCTTTAAAAATGAATAGGTATTCAATATGCATGAGTATAGTATTGTCCAAGCACTTTTAAACCAGTGTGAAGAGATTGCCGAACAAAACAAAGCAGATAAAATAACAAAAGTTGTAAAACCTACCACCATACTTTGGTAGCAGGTTTTAATTATAAACAAAGTTCTAATTTTTAGTAAGAAATTCTCCAAAGTAGGGCGATTTCATTAATATCAATAGCACTTTTTCTTGGTTTTATAAAGATTGTATCTATCTCATAATTATCTAAGCTACACTCTTGGTTAAGTTCATCTATTTTATCCTCTAACTCATCTTGCATCTCTTGGTAGCGCTCATTTAGTTCATCTAATCTTGCCTCAGCTCGGCTGATATCGCCTCGCTCTTTCATAACCCTGCCACTTTTATTAACTGCTCTTCCAATCTTAGTTACTGAGCTTCTTCCAAATAGAGCGCTAATAATTGAAATTCCAGCTCCAATTAGTGAATTTGTTTGGTCTGCTTTCTCTTTTTCTACTTGTGCTTGAGCGCGTTCTATTTGGCTCTCTAGCCTATCAAATTTCTTTTTATATCTACTCTTTAAATCATCTAATTTATCTTCAAATTTATCTCTTAGCACATCTTGAACTCTTACAACAAAATCATCATAACTCTCATCTATTTCAGACTCTAATCTTAGTTTTTTACAGCGATAAAGCTCTAGTTTTCTAGTAGTATAAATATGCTCTTTTAAAGCCCTAGCACACTGTTTTAGCGACTTATCTTCGCTTATAAAATCTGGCAAAGGCTTAAACTTTGCCCCCTTTGGAGCCTTTGTGCTAAAGCTCTTTAGTGGTTCGTCTAGCTCCTCTTCGTTGTCCCAATCGCAACTATTGAGTCCATCTAAATTTAGTGTAAGCTCTAGCTCTTTTGTTTCATCTATACCTCTTCTTGCATCAATATAAGCAACCTCTACACTAGCACCAATTGTTGGAGTATATTCCTTTTTGCCTGTAATATCAGCCTCAAAGCGTTGCACAACATTTCCACTTAATGTAATATTGCTTACAAAATCATCATCTTTAGCATTGCTAATTAACTCTTGTGCTTTAGGCTCAATGCCATCTTTTTTATCTGCCATTAGTGAGCTAATATCATCTTTTTTAAGTGGACCTTTTAGGTAGCTAAGCACCCATCTAGTGCCAAATAGCCTAATATCGTCAAGATGAGCGCTCTTTAAGAAGAAAGTTCTCTTTTTTAAATTTGCTAAAAGTGTTGCAATCTCTTTTTTGCTAATTGATGAATCTATTTTACCTCCAAGCCCATCAATTACTCTATTAATATCTTGAGTTGTTTGCAATCTTCCTACAAACCAAGTTCCAATATTGCTTAAGCCCTTGTAATCTAAATCTACAGGGTTTTGCGTGCTTAAAACTACACCCAAACCATAAGCTCTAGCTTGTTTTAAAAGCGTAATCATTGGCTCTTTGCTTGGTGGGTTTTTTGTAGGTGGGAAAAAGCCATAAATCTCATCCATATAAAGCATAGCTTTTAGGCGGTTACTACCACTTTGGCGACGCATCCAAGCAACTACTTTATTTAAAAGCAATGTTACAAAAAACATTCTTTGAGAGTCGTTAAGATGGGCAATAGAGAAAATTGCAACTTTAGCTTTGCCATCTTTGCCATAAAGAAGCCTTTGAATATCTAAATCTTCACCTTGTAACCACCCCATAAAGCTAGGACTTGCAATTACAGAGTTGAATTTATTTGCCAACTTAAAGCGCTCACTCTCTGGATAAAAACTCTCAATTGGTAATACTCCAATCTTTTTAAATGGAGGGTTTATAACAGCCCCCACAAGTGCATCTAAGCCCATAGACTCACCATTTCTCCAAGCATGAGCTATAATTTGAGAAAGCAGTATAAACTCTTTGCTCTCTAGTGGATTTGCCTCTATGTTAATAAGTGCTAAAAGTGAGCCAACAGTGCTTGAGAGATAGGCACTAAAGTTATCAGCATCATCTAAAATCTCACTACTTGGTTTACTAAGAGAGCTTAAGATATTAATTGGCACTCCA
>JAMONW010000125.1 GCA_027066355.1 Campylobacteraceae bacterium | reverse complement strand
AAAAAAGAGATAGCAAAATAATTAGGAGTTATATTATATGAATAAAGTGTATAAAATAGGTATTATAAAAGGTGATGGCATAGGGGCTGAAATTGTAGATGAAGCCATTAATGTTTTAGACGCAGTATCTTCAAAGTTTGGATTTGATTTAGAGTATAGCGAAATGTTACTAGGTGGAGCTGCTATTGATGAAACTGGTGTGCCTTTGCCACCTGAAACTATAGCTGGTGTTAAAAAAGTAGATGCTGTATTATTTGGAGCAATTGGTGGACCAAAATGGGATAATTTAGAGCGCCACTTACGCCCAGAAACTGGCTTACTAGGATTAAGAAAAGAGATGGGGACATTTGCAAATTTACGCCCAGCATTAGTTTATGATGAATTAATTAATGCTTCAACTCTAAAACAAGAGGTTGTTAAGGGTGTAGATATAATGGTTGTTCGTGAACTTACAGGTGGAATATATTTTGGAGAACCAAGAGAGTATAGCAAAGATAGAGCATACAACACAATGGTTTATACAAGAGAAGAGATTAAAAGAATTGCAAAAGTTGCATTTGATATTGCAATCAAAAGAGATAAAAGAGTATGCTCTGTAGATAAAGCAAATGTGCTAGAGGTTAGCCAACTATGGCGCGAAGTTGTAGAAGAGGTAGCAAAAGATTATCCAGAAGTTGAATTAACACATATGTATGTAGATAATGCTGCAATGCAATTAATTAGAGAACCAAAACAGTTTGATGTAATAGTAACAGGCAATATTTTTGGAGATATTTTAAGTGATGCTGCTAGTATGTTAAGTGGTTCTATTGGCTTATTGCCAAGTGCTAGTGTTGGTAGCAAAGTAGGACTATTTGAGCCAATTCACGGTAGCGCACCAGATATTGCAGGGCAAGGAATTGCAAATCCAATTGCAACAATTTCAAGTGCTGCTATGATGCTAAAATATGCACTTAACGAAGTAGAAGCTGCTGATGCAATTGATAATGCAATTAAAAAAGTGTTAGCAGATGGTTACAGAACAGGCGATATAGGAGCCTATGATGCTAAAGAGATAGTATCATGTAGTGAAATGGGTAGTATTATTGCAAATTATATCTCTAAAGCGTAATTAATGGAACAAAGAGCAAGAGTTTTAATAGATTGCATAGATAAAAAGGGATTAGTATATAAAATCTCAAAAATCTTTTATGATATGAGTTTAAATATTGTAAGCAACCAAGAGTTTGTTGATAAAGAGAGTGGACACTTTTTTATGAGAAGTGTTGTAACTGGTAACTTTAGTGTAAAAGAGTTGCAAGATAAATTAAACACTATTACAGAAAATAGCGCAAAAATAAGAGTTGTTCCACCAAAAAAGAAAAATATTATTCTAATGGCAACAAAAGAATCTCACGCTCTTGGAGATATATTAATTAGATATTTAGATAATGAATTAGATGCAAATATCTTAGCTGTAATTGCAAATAGAAGCAACCTAAAATCTTTGGTTGAGAGATTTAATATCCCTTTTATAGAAATTAGTGCCGATGGCATAAGCAGAGAAGAGCATGAGGATTTAGTATTAAAAGAGTTAGGCAAATATAACTTTGATTATATAGTTTTAGCAAAATATATGCGTATTTTAACTCCAAAGTTTGTAAGTGCATATGAGGGCAAAATTATAAATATTCACCACTCATTTTTACCAGCATTTATTGGTGCAAATCCATATAAACAAGCTTTCGAGAGAGGTGTAAAAATTATTGGTGCAACTGCACATTTTGTAACAAACGATTTAGATGAAGGTCCAATAATTGCTCAAGATGTAATCTCGGTAAATCATAGATTTAACTGGAGAGATATGCAACGCGCTGGGCGTGATGTAGAAAAGGTTGTTTTATCTCGCGCACTTAAGTTGGTGCTTGAAGATAGAGTCTTTGTAAACCAAAATAAAACGGTGGTATTTTAATGTTTAATATTGTTTTAGTAGAACCTCAAATTCCACCAAATACAGGTAGTATTGGCAGAATGTGCGTAAATTTAGATGCTACACTTCACTTAGTAAAACCTTTGGGTTTTGATATAAGTGAGGGTGCAGTTAAAAGAGCTGGGCTTGATTATTGGAGTGAGCTTAATTTAAAAATTTGGGAAAATTTAGATGAATTTTTAAAAAATAATCCAATAGATAAAATGCACTTTGCTACAACAAAAACCAATAATCTATATTGGAATGCAAAGTTTGAAATTGGAGATTATATAGTTTTTGGCTCTGAAACAAAGGGTATTCCTGAATGGTTACTAAAAGAGAATTTAGATAAGTGTATTACTATTCCAATGGGGCAAAAGGGAAGAAGCTTAAATTTAGCTACAAGCACAGGTATAGTAACTTATGAAGCCCTAAGACAAAACTATGACAAAATAGATTTTAATAAAATCTTAATACCATTTAAGGATTAATATGGGCTTTTTTGACTACTTATATATTGTTGTTGCTATACTATTTGCATTTATGACTTTTTTAATTGTTAGAGGTAATTTTGAGAGAAAATTTAATAAAGATGGAGAGAGGTTAGATTTAATAGAAAATGAGTCAAAAAAGGGCAAAAATAATGAAAAATCTAAAAATTAGTAGTTTTATATTATTAACTTTGTTTATTGCAGCAAGTTGCTCAAATAATAGTTCAGTAAAACCAGAAAACAATAACACAAAAGAGCTAAATTCAACAATTTTAAAAGATTTGGATAAAGCAGATGATTTATATATAAATATGAAAAGTGCTGATGAAAATAGTGAAGAGTTAGCAAATACTGCTTTGAAATTAGCAAAAGCACATATGGATAAAAAAGAGTTTATTTTAGCTAATTTTTATATTCAAGAGGCTCTCTCATATAAACCATATGATGAAAATTTAAAATTTCTTTTGGTTAAAAACCAATATCTAGCAGCTCTAAATAACCAAAATGACCAAAACTATTTAGAGAGAGCTTTAAAAGCTATAGAAGAGAATCAAAACTTAATTACTGATTATAATTTAATGCAAAAAGCTCAAGATTTAGTAAATAAGGTTAAAAGACTTTTAGCAAAAAGCTATTATAATACCAGTCAAACATACAAATATGCTAAAAAACCAGATGCTGAACAATTTTATATCGAAAAAATCAACAAATTAGGTGTAAATTTAGAAACATTAAGAGATAATACAAATAAAAATAGCACTAATTATGAAAACTAAATAAGGTAAAAGTATGCAATTAAAAGATTATGAAAAATTCCCAACGAAACTACCAATTTTGGTAGATGATGAACTATTTTTCTATCCATTTATGATAAGTCCAATATTTATCAATCAAAAGGCTGATATAAAAGCTGTTGAACAAGCAATGGAGAATAACTCATTACTATTTGTAACAACTACTAAGCCAAATGCTGAAGAGAAAAGAGATTTTGAGAGTATCTATAAAGTTGGTGTAGTTGGTTCTATAATGCGCAGAGTTGAATTAAATGATGGCAGAGTAAAAATTCTTTTTCAAGGCTTAGCAAAAGCAAAAATAGTTGGAGATGAAATAAAAACAGAAAATGGAAACTTAATTGCAACTATTGACATTGTAAAAAATGACTCTTATCAATCTGTAAGAATAGATGCACTAATTGGTTTACTAAGAGAGAAAATTAGACAACTTTCACAACTAAGTAGTGCAATACCTTCTGATTTGATAAAAACTATTGAAGAATCGGCTGAACCACATAGAGTTGCAGATTTAGTATCATCTATGATTCAACTAGACAAAGAGAAAGCTTATAATTTATATGTAAAAAATAATATCGAAGATAGAATTTTAGGAATTATTGATATTGTAGTATCACAAATTGAAGCACTCAAAATTCAAAAAGATATTAGCAATAGAGTTCATACAAATATTGAGAAAACAAACAAAGAGTATTTTCTAAAAGAGCAACTAAAAGAGATACAAAGAGAGCTAGGTGCTGATGCTCAAAGAGATGAAGAGATACAACACTACAAAGAGTCTTTAGCAAAAATAAAAAAATCTATTAGTGAAGATGCATATAAAGAGATTGATAAGCAAATAGATAGATATTCAAAAGTTCATCCAGATAGTGCTGATGCTTCACTGCTTCAAAACTATTTAGAATTAGTTTTTGATATTCCTTTTGGCAAAACAAATAAAAATAATCTTAGCATAAAAAAAGTTGCAAATGAGCTAGATAAAGACCACTACTCACTAGAGAAGCCAAAAGAGAGAATTGTAGAGTTTTTCTCTGTAAAAGAGTTAGCAGAGTTAAGAGGTAGAATAGAAGATGCAAATGATGGAGTAATTTTGTGTTTTGCAGGACCTCCAGGTGTTGGGAAAACATCTTTAGCAAACTCTATTGCAAATGCTCTTGATAGATCTCTTGTAAGATTAGCTCTTGGTGGTATGGAAGATGTAAATGAGCTAAGAGGACACAGAAGAACATATGTAGGTGCTATGCCAGGGCGTGTTGTGCAAGGCTTAATAGAGGCAAAATCTATGGATCCTGTGATGGTTTTGGATGAAATTGACAAAGTAGGACGCTCAAACAGAGGCGACCCAACAGCAGCACTTTTAGAAATACTAGACCCAGAACAAAATGCTCACTATAGAGATTATTACTTAAACTTTGCAATAGATTTAAGCAAAGTAATATTTATTGCTACTGCAAATGAAATAGCAAATGTTCCAGCTCCACTTAGAGATAGAATGGAGATAATATTTGTAAGTAGCTACACTCCAAATGAAAAAATAGAGATTGCAAAGAGATATTTAATACCTCAAGAGCTTAAAAAACATGCTCTTAAACCTCATGAATTAACAATTGGGAAAAAAGCTCTAAAGATTTTAGTAGATGAATATACAAGAGAACCTGGAGTTAGAAATTTAAGACGAAAAGTAGCAATGATTGCAAGAAAAGCGGCTAAAGAGATTTTAGAAAATCCAGAAACTGAACAAGTTAAAGTTACTTATAAAAATTTAAAAGATTATGCAGGTAAAAAGGTGTTTGAATACTCTCCAATTGCTACTGTCCCTGAGGTTGGAGTAGTAAATGGATTAGCTTGGACAAGTGTGGGTGGAGATGTTTTAACAATTGAAGCAATTAAAATAAAAGGAAAAGGAAACATTGAACTTACAGGAAGCCTTGGAGATGTTATGAAAGAGTCTGCAAAAATTGCTCAAAGTGTAATTAAAATTTTAATTGATAATAGGCAACTATCAATAGATGTAAATACAATACCTAAAAATAATGAAGAGAAAAAGAAAAATATTACACCAGATATTAGTGAAATTTATAATAGATACGATTTGCATATTCATGTTCCAGAGGGTGCTACACCAAAAGATGGTCCAAGTGCTGGTGTAACTATGGCAACTGCTATTGCTTCAATTTACACAGGACAAAAAGTAGATAATAAAATAGCAATGACTGGAGAGCTAACCCTAACAGGAAAAGTTTTGCCTATTGGAGGACTTAAAGAGAAATTAATTGCTGCATATAAATCTGGAGTTACAAAAGCTCTAATTCCTAGAAAAAATTATGAAAGAGATTTAGAAGATATACCAAATGAAGTGCTTGATGCAATTGAAGTTATAGCTATTGATAGAGTCGAAGAGGTTTTAAGAGAAGCTTTGATATAAAAATATCTAAACCTGAATTTATTCAAAGCAACAAAATATATTAAATTAATAATATAAAATCTTAAAATTAAGGTGAGGTTAAAACCTCACTTCCTTAATATGGTTAAAGAATAAAATAGGCAAATAACTATATTATCCATTCTCAATTAATATCAATAATCCCTAGCAACTTTATAATTTGGGTCATCCTCTTCTTGGGTGATATTTGCTTTTGCTCTTTTTAGTGTTGCTTTACAATCGTCGCTTAAGTGGCGCAGGGTTACTTTTTTATTCACTTTAGCATATTTTTGAGTAATTTTTTCTATTGCTTCTACACCTGAAGAGTCCATAACTCTTGTATTTTTAAAATCAATTATTATATTTTTTGGGTCATTTTTAATATCAAAAACATCATAAAATGATTGCACAGAGGCAAAAAATAGAGGACCATTTAACTCATACAGTTTTGCGCTCTTACCAAGCTCTTTTGTGTTTGCATAAATTTTTGCATGTTTCCAAGCAAACACAAGAGCTGAAATTATAATACCTGCAATTACAGCCACAGCTAAATCAAAAAATACTGTAATAATTGTAACAGCAACCATTACAAAAGCATCCTCTTTTGGCATCTTTTTTAAGTGGCTAAAGCTACTCCACTCAAAAGTTCCAATACTTACCATAAACATAATCCCAACAAGCACTGCCACAGGAATTAAACCTAAAATATCAGTTAAAAAAGCTACTAAAACCATCAATCCAACAGCAGCAGTAAATGAAGATAGCCTACCTAGTCCACCTGATGTAAAGTTAATTACAGATTGCCCAATCATCGCACACCCTGGCATTCCACCAAAAAACCCTGTAGTAGTATTTGCAACACCAAGTGCTATACACTCTTTGTTTCCACTACCTCTTGTGCCACTTAGCTCATCTAAAACTGCAAGTGTAAGAAGCGACTCAATAAGCCCAACAAGCGCAGCAATTATAGAGTATGGCAAGACCATCTTTATAGACTCCCAGCTAAATAGGGTATCTGGTATATGAAAGTGTGGTAACTGCCCCTTAAAATCTGCTAAAGTAGGTGCTAAATTGGCAATTGTTTTTGTATCTAAATGCAAATAATAAGCCACAATTGTTAAAGATACAATTGCTACTAGTCCAGCTGGAACAGCTTTTGTAAGCTTTGGAAGCAGATACATAATAGCCATAGATGCAATAACAACTGCATACATTTGCCACCCTTCACCTTTAAAAAACTTTAACTGCGCCATTGCAATAACAATTGCTAAACCATTTACAAAACCATATATTGCAGGTAGTGGAACTAACCTAATAAATTTACCAAGCTTTAATACCCCAAAAAGAATTTGTATTATACCAGCAAGAATTGCAGATAAGGCAATATAGCTAATAACTCCAATTGCCAAATCATTACCACTAAGCCCTTGGGTTTGTAAGTAGTGTGTAGCCTCTAGTGCTAAGCCAACTAAAACAACTGCTACTGACCCAGTAGCCCCACTAATCATTCCTGGTTTACCACCAAGAATAGAGGTAATCAAACCAATTATAAAAGCCGAATAAAGCCCCACAATTGGATTAATACCAACAATAAACGAAAATGCAATAGCCTCTGGCACCAAAGCCACTGCCACAACGAGTCCAGAGAGTATATCATTTTTGATATTATCACTTTTATAGTTTTTAATATTAAACATAAATTGCCCTAAAATAGAAATTTTGCGCGAAGTTTAGCATATTTTTTTAGTGTGTAAGATTAGAGTAGGGTAGAGATAAAGTTTTAAGGTCTAAAAATGCAAATATGGTAGTTCTTGGTTATTATTATAAATACAAAAAAATTATACCAAAAGCTAATTTATACTCTTTTGGTTAAAAATCTCTTGCAGATAATCAGAAATTTGAATTAGGCTAAAGGTTACTAAAAATATCATAAGTCCTGGGAAAAAGCTTACCCACCAAGCTATTTCCATTACGCTTTTTCCACTGCTTAATATTGAACCCCAGCTCATATTTGGTGGGGTTATACCTAAGCCTAGGTAGCTAAGTCCGCTCTCTGCTAAAATTGCTCCACTTACGCCAAAAGAGAAGCTTACAAAAAATATTGGT
>JAMONW010000124.1 GCA_027066355.1 Campylobacteraceae bacterium | reverse complement strand
TAAATAGGCTTGAAATTAGGGCTGATTTTAACATCATTGCATATAAAGAGCTACTAATTTGCTCTGCCATATATGTTGGAATAGTCATAAGTGCAATAACTAAAATAAGACCAACAACTTTAATTGCGACAACAACAGTTAATGCTGAGAGTATTAAAATTAATACAAAAAAGAGTTTTGAGTTTATACCTCTTAATGTTGCATATTCACTATCATAAGATACAGCCAATATCTCTCTATAAAATTTATGAACAAAAAAGAGTATTATTACCAAAAGTGTTGCCATAAAAATCAGATCCTCTTTGCTAACAGCCAATATTGAACCAAATAGATAACTCATCAAATCAACATTATATCCAGGAGTTAAATCAACAAATACTATACCTATTGCCATTCCAACTGCCCAAATTAAGCCTATAAATATATCTATTCTCTCTCGTTGCTTAAAGCTAATTAAAGCAATTATAATAGCACTTATTACTGCAAATACTGAAGCACCTAAAAATATTGGAAGTCCAAAATAGATTGCAATTCCAATACCTCCATATGAGCTATGTGCAATACCACCAGCTAGAAATGTCATTTTATTAACTAAAATAAGTGAACCTATAACTCCAGCTATTACACTAACCATAATTGCAGCTAATAGTGCATTTTGAACAAATGTATAGTGTAGTGCCTCAAGCATGACTCTCTCCTAATAGTTGCATAAGTTCAACTTCGCAAAAGTGTTCATTGCTATCAATTTTAAATCTATCATCTTTTAAATTATGAATATAGGCTTCATGATTAACATAAAGAACTTTATTAGCATAATTTGAGATAACACTTAAATCATGAGTTACTACCAAAATGGTAACCTCTTTATTTAACTCTTTTAAAAGTTTATATATCTCTTTTTGTCCATTTATATCAATACTTGATGTTGGCTCATCTAAAATTAACAATTTTGGATGAGAACAAATTGCTCTTGCAATCATAACCCTCTGTCTTTGCCCTCCAGATAAGTCAGAAATTTTTCTCTTTATAAACTCTTGCATACCAACTTTTGATAAAGAGTGTTTTGCACACTCAATTTCCATTTTACTATAACTTATCCCAAAACTTTTTAAATTTTTATGTTTTGCACCATTACCCATCATTACAACATCCAAAACACTTATTGGAAAATCTAAATTTATATTTGTATTTTGTGGCACATATCCAATCTCTAAAGGAGTTTGTATCTCTTTTGCTTTAATAACCTCTCCACTTTTTGGCTTTAAAATAGATAAAATTATTTTAATTAATGTAGATTTACCACCACCATTTGGTCCTGTAACTGCAAAAAAATCACCCTCTTGTAGCTTAAAGTTTATATCTTTTAAAACTAACTCTTTTTCATAAGAAAAATTTATATTTTTAGCCTCTATAAGAGTTTTACTTTTCAATACTTTCTCCTGCTACCTCTTTTGCAAAATTTAATATATTTTGCACTAAATCTCTACTAAGAGGTGAAACTTTTACAACTTTTATACCTATTTCATTTGCTATTAAACTTGCCTCTTTTTGTGAAAACTCAGGTTGCACAAAAATTACTTTTACTCCACTTTTTTTAGCAAGTTTAATAATATTAATCAACTCTTTTGGACTTGGCTCTTTACCTTCAATTTCTACTGCAATCTGCCCTAAACCATACTCTTTTGCAAAATATCCCCACGAAGGATGAAAAATTAAAAATTTTTTTACTTTTGCTTTGGATAATATCTCTTTAACTTTATTATTAAGTTTATCAATTTTTACTAAAAACTTTTTTAAATTAGCTTGATATATTTTGCTATTGTTGCTATCTACACTACTTAGGGCATTTTCTGTGCAAATAGCAATTTGTTTTATATTTTTTGGATTTAGCCAAATGTGTGGGTCAAGTTCCCCCCTTTCGTGTCCATTTAACATAGGAATTTTACTTATATTGTTATCACAATGCACTATTTTTAAATTAGGATTTTGATTTTTAAACTTTTTTAACCAAACTTTCTCAAACTCTACACCAATTGCTAAATATAGTTTTGCTTTACTTAAAGATACCATTTGTGAAGGCTTTGGCTCGTATGTATGAGGTGAATTACCTGGCTTTACTATAACTATTGGTTCTACTAAATTACCTGCAATATTTTCTAAAATATACTCTTGCGGAGGAATACTAACAGCCACAACTATTTTAGCAAAAATAGATACAAAAAATAAAGATATAAGTATTAAAAATTTCATTAAACTCTCCAAAAAAAAGATTTAAAATTATACCATAAATAAGTGATTAATAGTGAAGTAAATAGAGTTAAAAAAGAATAACTTAAAATTAAAAAGTGGTGGTCGCTATAAGACTCGAACTTATGACATCTACCTTGTAAGGGTAGCGCTCTACCAACTGAGCTAAGCGACCATTTAAAATATATAGATGGTGACCCGTCTTGGATTCGAACCAAGGGCCCACTCCTTAAAAGGGAGTTGCTCTACCGACTGAGCTAACGGGTCAATAATATAAACATAGTTATACCTAAAAGGTATAAGGGGGTGAGGCTGGTAAAGCCTCTATATTTTTCTTTTTCTATATACTAAAGGAGGAGGATTAAAAATTATAATCAATTAGAAAAAGTGGTGGCGCGGCGGACGAGGCTCGAACTCGCGACCCCCTGCGTGACAGGCAGGTATTCTAACCAACTGAACTACCGCCGCAACTTTATCTATGGTGGTCGCTAGTGGACTCGAACCACTGACATCTACCTTGTAAGGGTAGCACTCTACCAACTGAGCTAAGCGACCATTTTTTGACTTTTATGAGGTGGCGACCCTTAGAGGATTTGAACCTCTGTGTCTATGCGGAAAACATAGCATCCTTGGCCACTAGATGAAAGGGTCATCTAGTCCATTTAAGTCATAAAAAATAGTGGTGACCCGTCTTGGATTCGAACCAAGGGCCCACTCCTTAAAAGGGAGTTGCTCTACCGACTGAGCTAACGGGTCGCACCTCTTAAAGCATCTCTGCGTTTAAGTGGCGTAATTATAGCCAAGAATTTTTTTGATGTCAAGCATTTTTCTAAAAAAATTCAAAAAATATTAAAAAAATTCAAAAAACTCTGGTTCAGAGTATAAAATCATCTCTATTGCACTTCTTGCAGCTTGTTCTTGAATAAAGCCTCTATCTCCATTAAAATTAAATTTTTTAACTTTTATTTTATCTTCATTCATTATTCCAATATATACAGTTCCAACTGGTTTATCTTTTGTTCCTCCATCTGGTCCTGCAATTCCACTAATTGCTACTGATATATTTGCACTAGTCTGCTCTTTTATGCCCTTTAGCATCTCTTTTACACACTCTTTACTAACTGCACCATACTTTTCTAAAGTTTCCTCTTTAACACCCAGCCATTTATGTTTTATTCTGTTACTATATGTTATCATTGCACCTTCAAAAACTTCTGAAGCTCCTCTTATGGCAGTAATTTTAGATGTAAGCAATCCTCCTGTGCAACTCTCTGCAAATGATATTTTTTTACCCTTTGCACTTAAATATTTAATTAATGCAGCTCTTACAGAGCGAACAGGCAATATTTTTAAATTTAACTCTTTTGCATCTTTAATTAAAATCTGCTCACCCTCTGCACTTTTAATCTCTATATTATACCAAGTTGGAAGAACTTTTTTTACAACTGCACACTCCTCAATATTGCTCTCTAATTTTTTAATATTTTCATATGTTCCAAAAACTTTAAATTCAGATACATTTCTATCTGATATACTAGGAGTTGGTAAATTTCCAAAAAGTGATATATTTTTTGTAATTAACAAAGAGTCTTCTATTGTATATATTAAATTATCATCTTTTTCTATATATTTATAACCTCTGCTATTTAAACATTTTGTAACTCTATCATAGTATGTATCAAGTATAAACATTGCTGTAGGAGTTTTAGAGTTTGTTACATCTTGAACTATTATATCAACTGTATCATCTGTAAAGATAGGAAACTTCTCTATGTGCGTTGCATCTTTTATATATGGATAAATTCTCTCTATATATGCTCTTTGAACAAAATCTTTATATAGGTTTGCTCCAATAAAAATTATATTATCTGGTTTAGTAATTTTAGACATTTTTACTCCTAAAGCTTATTTATGTTTATAAATTAAGAGTTATTATAACTAAATTGTAATAGAGTTTTAGTTATAATCTGCCAATTTTTTATATTTTAATTTAATTTTTTAGAAGGATTAGCCAAAATGGACTACAAAGATACACTTCTTTTACCAAAGACATCATTTCCTATGCGTGGTAATTTGCCAAATAACGAACCAAAAAGATATAATAAATGGTTTGAAGATGGAATTTATGAAAAAATGAAAAAAAATCGCCAAGGTAGAGATAGTTTTACACTGCACGATGGACCACCATATGCAAATGGAGATATCCATATTGGACATGCTTTAAATAAGACTCTAAAAGATATGATTATTAAATATCACTATTTTCAAGGTAAATCTGTGCGTTATACTCCGGGTTGGGATTGTCATGGTTTGCCAATTGAGCAAAAAGTAGAAGAGAAGATAGGAAAAGAGAAAAAAGATGCCCTGCCAATATCTAAATTTAGAGAACTTTGCCGTAATCATGCTCAAAAATTTGTTAATTTACAAAAAGAAGAGTTTATTAAATTAGGAGTAGTTGCTGATTGGAATAACCCATATTTAACTATGGATTTTAAATTTGAAGCAAATATCTATAGAACACTTTGCGATATTGCAAAAGAGGGGCTAATTGTAGAGCGCTCAAAGCCAATTTTTTGGTCTTGGGCAGCAGAGACTGCACTTGCTGAAGCTGAAGTAGAGTATCATGATAAACAAGATTACTCATTATATGTAGCTTTTGAGCTTAGTGATGAATCAAAAAATAAATTAAATATAGATAGTAGCGCAGCTATAGTAATTTGGACTACAACACCTTGGACCCTACCTTCTAATGTAGCTATTGCACTAAATCCAGATGAAAAATATATTTTAACTACAAATGGATACATTGTTGCAAA
>JAMONW010000123.1 GCA_027066355.1 Campylobacteraceae bacterium | reverse complement strand
GTATTTATCAAGTAGTTTCATTAAAAATTCTACTTCTAATTTTGGGCGTTTCCAGTTTTCTGTGCTAAAGGCATATAGTGTAAGAGTTTTTATTTCACTATTATTTGCACAATATGTTGTTATATCTCTTACAACTTCAGCTCCTTTTTCATGACCTTTGGTTCTATTTAAGCCTCTTTTTTTTGCCCAGCGCCCATTGCCATCCATTATAATTGCTAAATGCTCTAACTTATTCACTATCTAACTCTTTTGCCAAATTTATTAAAGAAAATGCTACATTTATTTTGCTATTTAATTCAATTTTTTGCTCTTTATCTTTTGTGATAAAAATAATTTCATTTTTGTCGCTTCCAAAGTTGTTTTGCTCTTTTAAAATATTTAGTGCAATTGCATCAATACCTTTTGTATTTAGAGCTTTTTTTGCATTTTCTAGTGCCGTTTTTTCATCTTTTTCAGCTTTGAAACCAACTGTAATTATACCACTTTTATCTATGGTTTTTAAAATATCTGGAGTCTGCTTTAACTCAATACTCCACTCATTGCCAATAGAATCTTTTTTTAACTTTCCCTCCTGAGGAAATTTTGGAGTATAATCAGCAACAGCTGCAGCCATAAATAGATATGGTGTTTTTTGAATCATTCCAATAGCATTTGGGTTATTTAAACTAGCTTTGCTCATTACACCCTTTTTAGCAACTCTTATGCAATCAATTGTATATTCTAACATCTCTTGAGCATCTTCTACACTTAATGTATAAACTTCTTGAGGTAAATTATTGCTTGGCTTTGTTGTAACCATACATACATCAGCCCCCTTTAAATAAAGAGCAGTTGCAAGTGCATTTGCCATTTTACCGCTTGAGTGGTTGCCAATAAAGCGCACACTATCTATTGCCTCGCGCGTTCCACCACCTGTAACTACAACTTTTCTATTGCTCCAAAAATCATCTTTTAGTATCTCTTTTAGAGTTTGATAGTAAATCTCAATAGGCTCTGCAAGTGCGCCATTACCTTGGGTTCCACAAGCAAGTAGCTTCTCTTGAGGTTTTACTATAACAACATCATTAACTGCTAACATCTTTAGAGAGCCTTCTGTGTAGTGGTTATTTAGCATTTGTGTATTTGCTGATGGAGCTATAATTAAATTTTTATGGTGAGCTAAAGCAGACTCTAATAGTATATTATCAGCAATGCCTTTTGAGAGTTTATTTATTGTATTTGCAGTTGCTGGTGCAATTACAAAAGCATCGCAATTTTGGGCATAATCAATATGGTTTAAATTGCTACTCCAATCTTCACTTTGGCTTGTTAAGACTCTGTTTCTAGTAATTGCTTCAAATGTTAGTGGAGTAATAAATTTTTGTGCAGATGGAGTCATTACAACTTTAACATTAGCTCCACTTTTAACAAAAAGCCTAACCAATTCACAAGCTTTATATATTGCAATTGAGCCTGTTACTCCAACAAGAATAGTTTTTTTGCTTATATCTATTAAATTCATTTACTCTACTTTTTAAAAAATTTGTTAAAAAATCCATTGACAATTTTTTGCTTAACTCTGCTAATTACAAGCGCTCCACTTGGCACACTATCTGTAACAGTAGAACCAGCAGCTACCATTGTATTATCTTCTAGGGTAACAGGTGCTACTAGTTGAGAGTCGCTTCCTACAAATACATTTTTGCCAATTTTAGTTTGATACTTATTTTTGCCATCATAATTGCATGTAATTACCCCAGCACCAATATTTGTGCCTTCATCAATTTCGCTATCGCCCATATAGCTTAAGTGTCCTGCTTTTACACCATTTAGAGTAGATTTTTTAACCTCTACAAAATTACCAATATGTGTATCAATTAGTTTAGATTTTGGGCGAATGTGTGCCATTGGTCCAATTGAGCAGTTTTTAATTTGGCTATCTTCTATAACACTATAGGCTCTTATTTTAGAGTTTTCTATAGTGCAATCTCCCTCAATGCAAACGCCATTTTCTAATTCGCATTCACCAATAAAATTAGCTTGGCAATCTATATAAATAGATTTAGGATTACGCATAATAACGCCATTTTCCATATGTTTTTGCTTTATTCTATTTTGCATAAATTCATCAGCAATACTTAAATGAACTTTTGAATTAACACCCATAAATTCATCTTCATCAACTACAATTGGCTCTATTTTTAAGCCCTCATCAACAGCCATTTTAATAGTATCTGTTAAATAATACTCTTTTTGAGCATTGTTGTTATCTAATTTTGGAATAAATTTATTTAAAATATCGCTATTAAAGCAATATACACCAGCATTTACACTTTTAATTGCTTTTTGAGCAGTAGTTGCATCTTTTTCTTCTACAATCTCTTTTGCAAAACCATCTTTAATTACCACTCTTCCATATCCTGTTGGATTATTTAGCTCTAAAATTGTCATTGCAATATCTGCACTGCTTTGAGTAAGCTTTTCTAAAGAATTAGCAGTAACTAGGGGCATATCTCCATTTAATATAAGAACTTTATTGCTTTTAAACTCTAGCCCCTTTAGCGCACCACCAGTTCCTGGATAGTTTTGCAAATCTTGCTTAACAATTTTTAAATTTGGATAGTTTGCTTCAATTTGCTCTTTTACTAAATCGAATTTATGGCTTAAAACTATTGTTATCTCATTAGTTAATTTTAAAGACTCTTCAATTATATGAAAAAGCATAGCTTTGCCAGAGATTTTGTGTAAAACTTTTGGCAAATTAGACTTCATTCTAGTCCCTTTTCCAGCTGCTAAAATTACGATAGATAACGACATTCATTTTCCTTTAACAATATATCGATAAAATTATATCTAAATTACTTTAATAGAGGTTAGCTTGAATTGTAAACATTTTGGAGAGTGTGGCTCTTGTTCGCTCTATAACTTAGAGTATCAAGAGGCACTAAAGAGTAAAAAAGAGATTGTTCAAGAGTTGTTAGCGCCGTTTTTTAAAAAAGAGCTAAATATTTTTAATTCGCCAAAAAGCTCTCATAGAGCAAGAGCAGAGTTTAAAATTTGGCATATTGATAGTAAAGCGCATTATGCAATGACAAATATTGAAAAAAATGGTATAGCTATTTTAGAAGAGTGTCCAAAGGTTATTGATGCGATACAAACTATTCAATATGACCTTTTAGAGGCAATAAATAGCAGTGGAATTTTAAGAGAAAAACTATTTTCTATTGAGTTTTTAAGTGGCAAAAGTGGTGAAGTTTTGGCAACTTTGATTTATCATAAAAAGTTAGATGAAGCTTGGCAAAAAGAGGCAAAAGAGTTAGAGCAAAAGTTTAATATATTTGTAATTGGCAGAGCAAGAAAGCAAAAAATAGTGCTAACTCAAGAGTATATAACAGAAAGTTTAAAAATTGAAGATAAAGAGTATAAATATAAATATTATGAGGGTGGCTTTACTCAACCAAACCCTTATGTAAATGAGAAGATGATTTCGTGGGCTTTAGGTTGTATAAAAGATAATGGAGGAGATTTTTTAGAAGCTTATTGTGGGCTTGGGAATTTTACTTTGCCACTTAGCCAATATTTTAACAAAGTTTTAGCAACAGAGATTAGCTCAAACTCAATAAAAGCAGCTAAAGAGAACTGTATATTAAATAATATAGAAAATATTGAATTTGTGCGTCTAAATGCCTCCGAAACGGCACAAGCACTTAAAAAAGTGCGTGAATTTAGGCGTTTAAGGGGAGTTGATTTAGATAGCTATAACTTTACTACCGCTCTAGTTGACCCACCAAGAGCTGGGCTTGATAGCAACTCTTTAAATTTAATAAAAGAGTTTGAAAATATAGTATATATCTCTTGCAATCCCCAAACTCTTGCAAGAGATTTAGTAGAGCTTTGTAAAACTCACAAAGTAATTAAGGGAGCAGTTTTTGACCAATTTCCATATACAAGCCATATTGAGAGTGGGGTATATTTGCAAAGGATAGCAAATGATTAAAGAGAAGTGGTTAATGCCTTTTGCACATAGTAACAACTTCTATTTTACTCCAAGTGCTAGGGATTTTAGTGTAGAGGAGGTTCCTTTATATGAGTTTAGTGGAGAGGGTGAGCATCTGATTTTAAAGGTGCGTAAAAAAAATTTAACAACTTGGGCAATGCTAGATATTTTTAGTAACTATTTGGGTATTGCAAAAAGAGAATTAGGTTATGCAGGGTTAAAAGATAAAAATGCAGTTACAATTCAATATATCTCAATGCCAAAAAAATATAGAGATAAATTAAGTAGTTTTGAGCATCAAGATATTAAAATTTTAGATGAATTTTTGCATAATAATAAAATTAGAGTAGGGCATTTAAAGGGTAATAAGTTTTGGATGCGCTTTAAAAAGGTGCTTGGTGCGCAAAAAGACAAAATAGACTCTTTGCTAGATTGGATAGAGCAAAATGGAATGCCAAACTATTTTGGGCAACAACGCTTTGGTAATGGCGGAGATAATTTTTTAGATGGCAAAGCATTGGTCGAAGGCAAATTAAAAATTAGAGATAAGAAGAAAAGAGAGTTTTTAATTGGCAGTTACCAAAGTTTGCTATTTAATAATTGGCTTAGCAAAAGGGTAGAGTTATCTATTTTACTACAAAGTTTTAAGCCAAATGAGGTAGAAAATATATTTAAACTAGAGCCAAATTCACTAAAAGGTGTGCAAAATCAAAAGCACTTTTTTAAATTGCTTAGTGGCGATTTATTTATGCACTATCCTTATGGAAAAGTTTTTTATGAAGAGTTAGAAGTTGCAAGTAAAAGATTTTTGCAAAAAGATATTTCGCCCACAGGCTTAATAGCTGGAAAAAAAGTAAAAAGAGCTAAAGAAGTTGCAAATAGCATTGAAAGTAGATATGAAATTGATATAAAAGAGAGTGGTAGCAGAAGATATGCCTGGATTTTTCCAGATATTAATACTAAAAAATATATATCAGAAAAAGCGCAATATGAGCTAAGTTTTTATCTGCCTAAAGGCTCTTATGCCACAGAGTTAGTAAGATTTTTAAGGGGAGATATTGGAGCATAATTTAGATGAACTTATAATTTGCCAACACTGTAGTAAGCTTCAAAAAAAGGTAAAATTACCAAAAGGTAAAGTTGCTAAATGTATAGAGTGTAAAAGTTTATTATATAGAAATATTAATGATTCAATAAATAGGGGTTTAGCTTTTTCAATTACGGCATTGATACTTTTTATTGTAGCAAACTTGTTTCCAATTATAAAGGTATCTATTACAGGAGTTGAAAATCCATTAACGATAATAGAGATGATATATACACTATTTAATGAGGGCTTTATAGTTGTTGGTTCAATTTTGATAGTTGTTTTAGTTATAGCTCCACTATCGGTGTTATTATTTTTTATACTATTTGTTATTTTTTCATATTTTAAAATATTTAAAAAATTTACAAGAGTTATACTCTCATTTTTAATTATTAGTAGAGATTGGGAGATGGTAGATATATTTGCAGTAAGTATATTGGTTGCTTTAGTGAAATTATTTGGATATGCAGAGGTTCATTTTGGTTTAGCTGCAATTGCGTTATTGCTATTTGTTTTAGTAGATATAGTATTTATAAAAAGTATAAAATCTGTAGAGTTATGGGACTATTATTGTGCTAAATTTAATAGCAATAAAAGTAGCAATATTGAAAAATGCATTTGTAGTGAAGATAAATTAATATCTTGTGAAATATGCGAAAGTGTAAATCTAAAAAGCAATAAAGATATATATTGTAGAACTTGTAATAATAAAATATCTATAGATGATAATGCTAGTATGCATAGAGCTTGGGCAATGCTTATAACTGCAATGGTATTTTATGTAATTGCAAATAGTTACCCAATATTAGTTATTAATAAATTTGGGCATACAGAAGGTAGCACAATAATTGGTGGTGCAATTGCTCTTTGGGAAGAGGGTTCTTACCCAATTTCTATAATAATATTTTTAGCTTCTGTATTTGTGCCAATACTAAAGTTTATTTTGATACTATATATATTAATAAATTACAAAAAACCACAAGTTGGTAGTAAAAAAGTTGATCAAGTTAAGTTGCATCATATAACAGAAGTTATTGGTCCTTGGTCGATGATAGATGTTTTTGTAGTTTCAATATTAGCTGGAGTTGTGCATATGAGCAGTGTAAAAATAACTGCTGGTATTGGTGCTACTGCATTTGTTTTGATGGTTTTTTTTACTATGCTTAGTGCAATGTCTATTGATATAAGATTGATAAAAGAGAGAAAATATGGAAATAAATGAAGCTATTGTAGATAATAAAAGTGGTTTTAATTTTTTTACTTCAGTATGGATAGTGCCATTTATTGCTTTAATAATTGGTGGATGGTTGGTGTATGAACACTTTAGTAAACTAGGTCCTGAAATTAAAATATACTTTAAAAATAGTGGTGGTTTGGTTGCTGGGCAGAGTGTTGTAAAATATAGAGATGTTTCAGTAGGTAAGGTAACTCAAATAGTTATAGATAATAAAAATAATGGAGTTATTGTTTATGCTAGATTAAATAAAGATGCAGAACCTTTTTTAAATGAAACTACAAAGTTTTGGGTTGTTAAACCAGAAGTTGGATACTCTGGAGTTAAAGGTTTAGATACAATACTTAGTGGAACTTATATTGGAATGTATGCAAAAAAAGGCAAAAAAAGAGTTAAAGAATTTAAAGGTTTAGATAGTGCATATATCGATATTGGGAATGATGTTTATTATGCCCTAGAGTGTTCTTTTCAAACAAGTGTAAAAAAAGGAACACCTATATATTTTAAAGGTAAACAAGTTGGTGAAATTGCAGATACTACATTAAATACACAGAGTAAAAATATAACAATACTTGTTAGAATTTATGAAAAATATAGTATGTTAGTTAATGAAACAACAAAGTTTTGGGTGCAATCTTTAATTGATTTAAAGTTAAATGATAATAGGTTAGAGTTTAATATTGCACCATTGCCAACTCTTGTTATGGGTTCTATTTCTTTTGAAACACTTTTTGATAAAAAGTATGAAGATGGCACTAGTAAAATCTTTAAACTCTATAAGAGTGTATCAGATGCTAAAAGTGTAAGGGTTGGTTTATCTAAGCCACAAATAAAGAGTTTTGTATTTGAGTTTAAGGGTGATGTATCTTCTCTTGATATTGAAGCTCCTATAAAATATAAAGGGTTTAAAATTGGGGAGATAAAAAAACTTAAAATTGTTTATAATAATAAAGAGAAAGATTTTGAGGCTAAGTGTTTAGGAGATATAGATTTAGCTAACTTTAGCACAAATGCGACAGATGGCTTTAAAAACTTTAAAGAGTTAGCAAAAAATGGTATTGTTGCAAAACTAGAAAAGAGCAATTTTTTACTTAATAAATCATCAATTATATTAAAAGAGGATAATAAATCATATATAGATTTTAGCAAAAGAGATAAAGAGTATAAAACAGCTTATATTTTCCCTACAAAAGGTTTGGAACAAACTGATTTAATGGGAACACTAAACTCAATTGCTAAAAAACTTAAAGATTTGAATTTGCAAAAAAGTGTTGATAGTATAAATACAATTTTAGATAAATCTAAAGCACCAATAGATAACTTAAATAAAATTTTAATAAATGCAAATAAAACAGTTAAGAGTATTAATAAAATAGTTTCAAGCAGAGATTTTAAAAATATTAGTAGTAATTTAAACAAAAGCATAAAAGAGTTTCATAAAACACTTAAAAGCACTGAAATATTATTAAAAAGTTATGATTC
>JAMONW010000122.1 GCA_027066355.1 Campylobacteraceae bacterium | reverse complement strand
AAATTCTCAATTAAATCCAAGTGTTCATCTTTTGTAGTTAAAAATACACCTTCATTTACAAAAATTATATTTTTTGGAAGCTCTTTAAACTCTAAAATATTTTTTATAAAACCCTTCATAAGAGTAACTCCAAGCTCACCATTACCAACTCTATCAGTTTTTATAAAAACACTCTTATTTAGCATTTTTTCAGATTTACTTGGCACAATCGCGCACTCATAGCCTTTAATAATTGTTATTAAAACTTTGCCATCTTCAAGCTCTTCTTCTCTATTTTCATATCCACTTTTTGTAGCAAATCTCTTTACATTTTCAATTGAAGATACACTATTTACAACAACCTCCAAAATAGAGTCATCTTCAAGCTCTTCTAAGGCCTTTTTTGTCTTTAAAACTGGTTCAGGACAAGCTAAATTACAACAATCTATTCTCATTTAATCTCCTTTTTAATCTTACCCTTATAACCAACCTCATCAATAGCTTTTAAAAGTTGCTCTTTTGTGATATTTTTATCATCATATATAACAAAAGCACTATTTGTGCTTAATTTAACTTTAGCCTTTATAACGCCATTTTGTTTTTTTAGATTTTTCTTTATTGTCATTGTGCAAAGTGGACAACTCATACCCTCTACATCAATCACAACCTTTTGCACTTTTGCAAATAATACTCCTGCAAAAAGCAATAAAAATAAAACATATTTCATTTTAATCTCCAATTAAATAAACAACCCAATATTGATAACTAAGCAAAATAGCAACCAATATTGTGCCAATAATCAAATATTGTAAATAGTATTTACAAATCCAGCCTTCACAAACTATCATTTTACGAATTACACTAAAGTAGTGATACCACAAATAGGCAATAACTCCAAGAGCAACAATGCTAAATAAACTATGATAAGGTGCTAAAGGCTTTAAAAAACTTAAACTACTTGCACTCACACCAAAAAGCAAAAAAAGTAATGGTGCAATACAACAACTACTTGCCAATATTGCAGTAATTATAGAGCCAACAATAAGCCCAATAAATGACTTTTTTGTTGTAGTGCTATTGCTGTTTTTAACTTCTAACTCGCACTCATAACCCTTAACTATTGTAATTATCGTAATTTTCTCAAGCTTTTTTTCTTCTATAAAAAAACCACTATTTTTAGCAAAACGCTTAACATTTTGAATAGAAGAGAAAGAGTTTAACTCTACATCTAAAATCCCCTCTTCTATCTGTTCTAGCGCCTCTTTTACCCTAATTACAGGCTCAGGACAAGCCATATTACAACAATTAAGTCGCTTATTCATAACTACTTTATCTCTTGTGAGCTAATAGTATAACTAAACTCTTTTGGATTGTAATAATTTAAAACATCTCCATCAACCTCAGCATATGGATAACCAAACATATTTAAAGGATACTGTTCTGGCTTTGGATAGAGTATAAAATCTCTTGCAGTATTAAATCCTACCCAATTCATCTCCCAGCTATGAAGATATTTCTCTTTTAACTTCTGCACTTTAGGATCATTATATTTTAACCCCTCTACCAACTCTAATTTAGTTATATCTGCTGGGTCTGCTGGTATCCAACCAGCTCCTGGAATATAATACTGCGCTCTACAATGTTGCCAAGTTGTAATATTTGCAAATCCTTTATCATCACTTTTACCTAATGCTTTAGAGAAATAGCTTTTACCAAGTCTTATACCAAAAACTTCTCTAGCAGGAATACCAGCTGCTCTGACAAGTGCTGTAAAAAGTGAACTTAAATCTGTGCATTTTCCACCATAATAACCATTTTTATAGGCATCTTCTACCTCTTTTTGTGTAACTATTTTTCCAACATCACCTTTACCACAACCTACAACTTTTTTATCTCTAAATGTATGTGCAGTGCACCAATCATAAATTGCTTTTACTTTTTCAAATCTATCATTTTTACCCGCTGTAATTTTATTAGCCAAAGCTTTTATAATACCATCTGTTGGAATATGTGTAGTTGCTTTTAAATACAACTTAACATCATCAGGAATTGGCAAATTTTTTGCACTTGCCTTTTTAATCACATCTATAGGAACACTTATATTTTTTGTTTCTATAATCATATCAATATCTAAAGTTTTTCTCTTTTTATCTTTGCCCCATTTAGCATAAAATGTATTTGCATTATAAATATTTTCTCTATTGATATTAAATTTATCATAATTCCCACTAAAACTTAACTCTTTAACTTGCTGATAATTGCTATTAAAAGGCATTGGATTCCAAAGCTTAGCAGGATACTCTTTTGAATCAGAATATTTTATATCAAAATGGTAATGCACCTTAAATTTACGAACATCCTCTTGTGCAAATAAAGAAGTAGCCAAAATAGCTGACAAACCTAAACTTAACAATAAATTTTTTCTCATAATTTTCTCCAATATAAAAAATTAACTTAAATCTTTTATGGAAAGGACAGATAATGAAGTATAAAATTTCTCTTCTTATTGTCTGCTCAAACCTTGAGCCTTTAGAAATTTAAGTAATAAAAGTATAGCAAATATTTTTTATCTTTTACTTAAGAGAAGCTCCAAAAGAGGGAATACACACAACTATTACCTATTTGCTTAATCAAAAAATAGTAGGCTGAATTGCACTATTGTCTACGCCACCATCTTCATTTACTTTTTGTAAAAATTTCCACAACTTACTAGCCGCTTCAAAATAACACTTAGCACTTTGACTATCTGGAGCAAGAGCAACTATTGGCATTCCTGCATCTCCACCCTCCCTAATTGCAATTTCAATTGGAACTTGTGTTAAAAGCTGGGTTTGAAAATGCTCTACCAATGGAGCAGTTGTCCCTTTACCAAAAATATCATACTCCTTTCCACTCTCAGGGCATATAAAACCACTCATATTCTCTACTATTCCAGCTATTGGAATATGAATACTCTTAAACATATCAAGGCTTCTAATTGTATCATCAAGAGCTACTTTTTGAGGTGTTGTAACACATACCCCAGCAGTTACAGGCAAACTTTGAGCAAGAGCTAATTGTGCATCTCCAGTCCCTGGAGGCATATCAAAAAGCAATACATCAAGCTTATTCCACTTAATGTCTTCAAGCATCTGCTCAAGCGCTTGAGTTACCATTGCTCCTTTCCATATTAAACTAGCTCCTCTTGCAATTAAAGAGCCAATAGACATTACCTGAACATCATGCGCAATAATTGGCTTTATTGTTTTTCCTAAAAAGACAGGTTCAACTCCTTCAATCCCCATCATTCTAGGAATATTTGGACCATACACATCAGCATCAAGTAGCCCTACTCTCTTACCTTGCTTTGCAAGAGCTATTGCTAAATTTACTGTTGTTGTAGATTTACCAACCCCACCTTTTCCACTACTTACCATTACAAAATTGGCAATATCTGGTAATACATTTTTGCCATTTGAACTTGTTTGGCGTGGTGGTTTTGGCTGAGAAATGCTAACTTTTAAGTTTAAATTTAAACTTTTTAATCTCGCTTTTATCTCATCTGCTAACTGCTTTGCAATATCATTTGATGAGCTTGGAATATCTAAAAATATTGTAACATCACTATTATCTTTTACTTCTATATCTTTTAAAAAATTAAAATCTATTATACTTTTATTAAACCCAGGATATATAACTTGAGATAATATTTCTTCTATTTTTTGTTTCATAAGTAACCTTTATATATTGTATAATTATATAGAATTATACCAATAACCTGCTTTTAACCCTCTTTTTGTTACAATTTTATCACGAACGGGGGGTATGTGATCCTGGTGGACACCGCGGACTTCAAATCCGGTCGTTTGGGTAGTTGACTATCCAAAGGGAGGTTCGATTCCTCCACCCTCTCGCCAAATAGTCTAAGGTTTAGACATACAAAAAGGAAAATTATGAAACAACTTCTAAAAAAACTACCAAAAATAGATAAATTTATAAATTACCCTGATTTTAACGGCTTAAATAAAAAATTATTAACTAAAATTGCAAAAGAGCAAATAGAACATTTAAGAGCTAATATTTTAACTGGGAAAATAGATAGTTTTAGCCAAGATAAGCTAATAAAAATGGTTAAAAAAGAGTATCAAGAGCTACTTAAACCCTCTCTAAAGCCTCTAATTAATGCAACTGGCATAATACTGCATACAAATATGGGCAGAAGTTTAATTAGCAAAGAGGTTTTAGATAGGGCTTCTAAGGTAATTTGCAGTTACTCTAATTTAGAGTATAATCAAAAAGAGGGAAGAAGAGGTGAAAGATATGAGCATGTAAGTAAACATCTAAAAACGCTTTTGGGTGTAGAAGATGTATTAGTTGTAAATAATAATGCAAGTGCCGTATTTTTGGTGCTTAATACCTTTGCCAAAGATAAAGAGGTTATAGTTTCAAGAGGAGAGCTTGTAGAGATTGGAGGTAGTTTTAGAATACCTGAAGTTATGGCAAATAGTGGTGCAATTTTAAAGGAAGTTGGAGCTACAAATAAAACAAAGCTTAGTGATTATGAGTGCAACATAAACGAAAATTCAACTATGCTTATGAAAGTGCATAAATCAAACTACTCAATTGAGGGGTTTTCTGCCGAAGTAAATTTTAACGAAATTAAAAAACTTGCTACTAAATATAACTTGCTTGATTATTATGATTTGGGCAGTGGCTATATACCAACCTTACCTTTTAACCTAAGTAACCAAGAAGAGCCAATTAGCAAAATTTTACAAAGTAATCCAAGTCTTATTAGCTTTAGTGGTGATAAACTTTTTGGAAGCGTTCAAGCTGGAATTATTGCTGGTAAAAAAGAGTTAATTACAAAACTTAAAAAAAATCAACTACTAAGAATGCTAAGAGTTGATAAGATAACACTAAGCATATTAGAAGAAACAATAAAAGCCTATTTAGAAGAGAATTACAAACTAATTCCAACGCTAAATATGCTCTTTACCTCTTTAGAAGAGTTAGAAAAAAGAGCAAAAACTTTAGCAAAACAAATTGATGGTTGCCAAGTAGTGCAAACTACAACTTTTATGGGTGGTGGCACTTTGCCAAATAGAAGTTTTCCATCTATTGCTCTGCAACTAAATGGCAAAGCTACAACACTAGAGAAAGCCTTTAGAGAAAAAGATATAATTGGACGCATAGAAGATGATAAGTTTTTGCTTGATGTTAGATGTATTCTACCAGAGCAAGAGGAGTATGTAGTAAGTGTTGCTAAAAAGGTGCTTAAATGAAGCATATCATAGTTGGGACAGCAGGGCATATTGACCACGGAAAAACAGCCCTCATAAAAGCACTAACTGGTTTTGAGGGCGATACTCTAAAAGAGGAGCAAAAAAGAGGCATTACAATAGAGCTAAGTTTCTCTAATATGGAGCAAAATGGAATAAATGTAGCTTTTATTGATGTTCCAGGGCATGAAAAGCTGGTTAAAAATATGATTGCGGGAGCTTTTGGCTTTGATGCAAGTTTAGTAGTAGTTGATGCAAAAGAGGGCTTAATGCCACAAACAAAAGAGCATTTAGAGATATTAAATCTTTTAAAAGTTAAAAATATAGTAATAGCTCTAACAAAAGCCGATTTAGTTGATACCCCTACTCTAAAAGCCCAAGAAAAAGTGGTTAAAAGCTATATAAAAGAGCTTAAAAACCTAAATATCTATGCCATAGTGCCAACTTCAATTTATGATAAAAACTCAATACAAAACTTAAAAAACACTATTTTTACTCTACCAAAACAGCTTAAAAAAAGCAACAATTTATTTAGATATTATATAGATAGAAGCTTTAGTATAAGAGGCGCTGGAGTTGTAGTTACAGGCACAATTTTAGATGGAGAGCTAAATATTGGCGATAGAATCTTTATAAGCGAACTTCAAAGCCAAGCAACAGTTAAAAATTTGCAAGTTCATGAAAAAGATGTAAGCAAAGCTACAATATCTCAAAGAGTGGCAATTAATTTAGCAAATATTAAAAAGCCTATACAAAAGGGTATGTTGATTACCAAAAAGGGCTATATTAGAGGCTTTAATACAATAGATATCTATTTTGAATCTATACTAAATCATAAAATTCACCACAATAGTATTGTTAATTTTCATATAGGCACAAAGCAAATAGAAGCAAAAATTTTGCTATATAATCAAAAAAAAGCTAGTAGTGGTTTCGCAAAAATAGAGTTTAAAGAGAAAGTTTATGCTATTTTTGATGAACCTTTTATTATAACTTTTAAAAATCGAGTAATAGCTGGGGGAAAAGTGCTAAATGCCATAAATGAGCCTTTAAAAAAGCGAAAAAAACTTCCTCTTTTAGAAGCACTAAATAGCAAAGATTTCAAAACTGCATTTGAGATTTTAATAGATGCTCACAAAAAAGGATTTGGGTTAATTTCATCAATGCAGCGCTTTAACTTAAGCCATCAAGAGGCACTTGATGTTGCTAAAGAGATTGATAATATCTTTATAGATGAGCAAAATTTAGTAATTTACCCAACACAAACAATTGAACAATTAAAAAATTATATAAAAAATATCTACACAAAAAACCAATATGCAATGCTTTCAGCTAAAAGCATAGAAGATAAATTAAAGTGGGTTAGCCCAAATTTAGCTCAAGTTACACTCAATATGCTTGAGAAAAATGGCTTTTTAACAAAAGAGAATAATATCTATAAAAAAAGCGATATAAAAGAGGATAATTTAGAAAAAATTATAGAAGATAAAATATATACTATCCTAAAAAATGATAATATTACCCCACAAGCTCCATATAATATATATGACTCTTTAGATATAGATAAAAAATTAGGCGATAACGCTCTAAAGAGCCTAACAAAAGCCAAAAAAGTAACTCGCCTATCGCATAACCTTTTTATAGATACTCTAACTCTTACAAATTTAATGCAAAAGCTAAGAGAAATTATTAAAAAAGATGGCTATATTGATATATCTATGTTTAAATTATACTACCCAATAAGTCGCAAATATTTAGTAGCATATCTTGAATACTTAGATAAATTTAGCGATATTAAAAAAGAGGGAAATAAAAGGCTATTATGATAAAAAACATATTAGAAGCAAAGGGTGCAAAAATACTATTTTTAGGCAAAATTTTAAATTTTTCTAAGCAAGAGATAAACAATTTTTTAAATAAATATGATGCTAAAGCTATATTTGAATATGAAAATCAAGATATTGATTTAGTAGTTTTAAGCTCATTAATTAGCCCTATAGAAGAGGAGCTATCATACACTTTATATGAACAAAATATTCCAGATGTTAAGTTAGAAGAGTTTGAAGCCTACTACATCTCTACCCTTAAGCCAAATTCACTTTTAATGAGTCTAAAGCTCTCTAACAATCAAGAGCGCTTAATTAGCTTTTTAAAAAGCAAAGCTCTAAGTGATGAGCTTTTTTTAAAACTACTAAAGCTATACAGTTGGAATAGTGAGGGGCTTTTTGATAGTGATTCAAATAGAGATGTAGCACTTAGCTTTATAGAACGCTTTTTTAAAAGAGAAAACTACTACAACCATACAGATATTGCCCACTCACCCACAACAATTTTAAATATTGCTCTAAACTCTACAAATAGCGATGTTTTAGAAACACTTTTAACTATGCCAAATTTAGCAATTAACACAAGAGGTCAAGAGCCTTGGAAACCAAAAGATTTAAGAGAATTTATTGCCACAAATAGCTATATAAATAGCCACACAAAAAAGCTCTTACTCAATTTTAATAGCAATAGAATATTTAGAATAATTGCCCTAAATTCAGCATTAAATGCAAATGAGCAAGAGTTTATTTATGACAAACTTGATACTCAGGGTAAAATAAATTTAAGTATTAATAAAAATTT
>JAMONW010000121.1 GCA_027066355.1 Campylobacteraceae bacterium | reverse complement strand
ATTACTAAGTGTTCGTCCCCCAAAGCCTACAATTGCTCCAGCACTATTAAATATTGGAAATGTTACTCTATCAATAAGCCTTGCATACAAATCACCTCTTTCACCTTTTGCTAAAACACCAGCATCAATAGCTTTTGGCAAAGGAACTTGAGAGTCATTTAAAAATTTAATAACTTCTGCGCTACTGCCAACATATCCTATGCCAAAATGCTCAATTGAGTGTTTATTTATACCTCTGCTTTTTAGATACTCTAAGGCATTTGGGGTTTTATGTAACCACTCTTTATATCTATTTTGCAAAAGCTCCAATACGCGGCGTTCATCGCTAATTCCACTTTGAGTTCCCTTTGTATAAGTTAAAGGAATATTATAAGATGAAGCAAGTTTTTCAATAGCTTCAGGGTAGCTAAGTTTTTCATACTCCATTACAAACTTTATAGCATCTCCACCAGCTCCGCATCCAAAACAGTGAAATATCTGTTTTTGTGGGCTTACAACAAAGCTAGGGGTTTTTTCGCCGTGAAATGGGCAGTTTGCTTTAAAGTTTGCGCCAGACTTTTTTAGCTCTATGTAGCTTCCTATAACATCAACAATATCAATGGAGCTTTTTAATCTTTCTATTGAGCTATTATCTATCATAAATGTAATTATATCTTTATTATGCTATAATTTAAACATATTTTATATAAAGGATGATAAATGGATTTAAGTGATTTATTAAAAATGGGTGCTAGTATGATTCAAAATAGTAGCAATGAAAGCACAAGTGGTATTAGTAGTGATTTAATTACTAATGCTTTGAGTTCAATTTTGGGTGGCAATAGCGAAAATGGTGAAGGTGGATTGGATTTAAGTTCAATTGTATCAAACCTTACAAATGGAGATTTAGGTGAAACTGTTGCTTCTTGGATTGGAAGTGGCGAGAATGCTCCAATTGATAGTGATAAAGTTACAGATTTAATAGGTTCAGATAAAGTAGCAGAGTTTGCTGATCATTTAGGAATTGATTTAGATACTGCAAAGAGTGAACTTGCAAATGTATTACCAAATTTAGTTGATAAAGCAACTAACGAGGATGAATCACTTGCAAGTAATTTGCTTGAGCAAGTTGGTGGATTAGATGGTTTAATGGATATGGCAGGTAAATTCTTTAAAAGCTAATTACTACTTATAGCCTCTTTTGCGGGGCTAATCTACACTTTATTAAACTTTTTATATACTATAGAAAAAATCGGAGAGTAAATGGGTGCTTTTTTACCAAACTATAATGACCCAATTATTAGTATATTACTTCTGCTTGGAATTATATTTATAGTATCTATACTCTCTTATGGTTATTCAATTTGGAAGCAAGAGCAGAAGCAAAAAGAGTTGGTAGGTTTTTTAAAGAGTTTTGAATCGAGCGAAGATACGATTTTTGATATTCAAAATATAGAGTTTGAGCCATCTATGAAAAAACCTCTTTTTCTACTTGCTCATGCTTTTTTAAAGAGTGGTGATTACTCAAAAGCAATAAATTTATATCTATTTTTAATTAAGCATACAAAAGATAGCTCAATATTGGGGCATTTAGCAGAAGCTTACTACAAGGCAGGTTTTTTGCAACGCTCTATTGATATTTATAAAGAGATACTCTTTAATACACCCAGAGATGTAGAAATTCTTTATAAATTGGAATTAACTTATGAGCAGTTAAGAGATTTTAGTAGTGCAAAAGAGGTGCTAGGGATTTTAAATGAATTGGGAGAAGATGTATCAAAGTTAGAGTCATATTTAGCTCTGCAGCATATTAAAATAGATAACAAAAGCAAAGAGGATAAGTTTAATGAGCTTAAAAATTTTTTAGATAATCCAAAAGAGAGTAGATGGGTAGTTTTAAGGGAGTTATTTAAGTTAAATCCTTACAATGCTTGGAGTTATTATGATGACAAAGAGTTTAAAAAATTGATTGACATACTTTGGAAATTAGATATAGCACATCTTAATTTAGATATAATATCAAGGCATAAGAGTTTAAAAAAGTTATATTATGCAAAGGGTTTATTGCAAGAGAGTTCTAATGAGGCAACTTTGTTTGCAATAGATTTAATATCAAGTGCAAAGAGTTGTGGCTATTTAGATAGCGATTTAAGATTTAAGTATATCTGTAGCAGTTGTAAAAGCAGTATGCCTTTGCCATTTTTAAGATGTCATAAATGCCATAAAGTTTATAGTATGAATATAGAGGTAGAAGTTGGAGAAAAAAGAGAAAAAAGTAGTTACTCTCTACAGTGATGGTTCTAGTCTTGGAAATCCAGGTCCTGGTGGCTGGGGAACAATATTAGAGTTTAAAGGTAAGCAAAAAGAGTTAAGTGGTAAAGAGCTTGATACCACAAACAATAGAATGGAGCTTACAGCGGTAATTAGAGGCTTACAAGCACTAAAAGAGCCTTGTAATGTAGAGGTTGTTACTGATAGCTCTTATGTTGCAAATGCTATAAATAGTTGGCTAAAAGGGTGGATTGCAAAAGATTTTAAAAAAGTTAAAAATGTTGATCTTTGGCAAGAGTATTTAGAGGCTTCTAAAGCTCATAATATAAAAGCTACTTGGGTTAGAGGGCATAGTGGACATCCCCAGAATGAAAGGTGCGATACTTTAGCAACAACTCAGGCACAAAAGGCAAAAAAGGAGATTTAATGCAAGATTTATCAAAGTTAGAAGATACAATAGAGTATCATTTTAGAAATAAGCAGTTGATTATTGAGGCTTTAACTCACAAAAGTTATAAAAAGCCTTACAATAATGAGCGGCTAGAGTTTTTAGGTGATGCAGTTTTAGATTTAATAGTTGGTGAGTATTTATATAAATTATTTCCAAATAAAGATGAGGGGACTTTATCTAAAATTAGGGCATCTTTGGTGAATGAGGGTGGTTTTACAAAGTTGGCAAAAGCTCTTAATTTGGGTGATTATCTATTTCTATCAACTGCAGAAGAGAATAACAAAGGTAGAAGTAAAAAATCTCTACTATCAAATGCTTTTGAAGCACTTATGGGAGCTATCTATTTAGAAGCTGGGCTTGAAAAAACAAGAGAAATTGCAATTAAGTTGTTAGAAGAGAATTATCCAACAATAGATTTGGATACTCTTTGCAAAGATTATAAAACAACTCTACAAGAGTTAACTCAAGCAGAGTATGGCACAACGCCAACTTATACATTAATTGGTTCAAGTGGACCAGACCATGATAAAGTATTTGAAATCGCAATTTTCTTAAATGGCAAAGAGATATCTAAAGCAAAAGGCAAGAGTAAAAAAGAGGCTCAACAAGATGCTGCAAAAATTGCGTTAGATAAGCTTAGGAAAGCAAAATGAATACCTTTGGATTAAAATTTAGAGTTACAACCTTTGGAGAGTCGCACGGCAGGGCGATTGGATGTGTAGTAGATAGTGTTCCAGCTGGTTTAAAGATAGATGGAGAGTTTATTCAAAATGAGCTTAACAGAAGAAAACCAGGGCAGAGCGCTCTTACAACTGCTAGAAAAGAGGGTGATGAGGTAGAGATACTATCTGGTGTATTTGAGGGGTTTAGCACAGGCACACCAATAGTAATGGTAATATTTAACCAAAACCAAAAGAGCCGTGATTATAATAATATTAAAGATATTTTTCGCCCAGGACACGCTGATTTTACCTATTGGAATAAGTATGGCATAAGAGATTATAGAGGTGGTGGTAGGAGTAGTGCAAGAGAAACTGCTGCAAGAGTGGCAGCTGGAGCAGTTGCTAAACTAATGCTAAGAGAGCTTGGTGTTGAGGTAAGAGCTGGTATTTTAGAGGTTGATGGCATAGAGTCTAAAGAGTTAGATTTTGATTTTGCAAAAACAAATGATGTTAAAAGTTTAGATAAAGAGGCTTACGAGGCGCAAAAAGATGCTATTTTAAAGGCAAAAAAGAGCCATGATTCTGTTGGTGGAGCAGTGCTTGTAGAAGCAGTTGGAGTGCCAGTTGGATTGGGTGAGCCAATGTATCATAAGCTTGATGCTCAACTTGCAAATGCTATGATGAGTATAAATGCGGCTAAAGCAGTTGAAATTGGTGATGGAATAGAGGTTGCAAGAAAAAGAGGTAGCCAAAATAATGATGCAATAGGTAAAGATGGCTTTTTAAGCAATCATAGTGGAGGAGTTTTGGGTGGTATTAGTAATGGTGATACTGTAAGTGCAAAAGTTTGGTTTAAGCCAACACCATCAATCTTTAAAGAGCAAAAGAGCCTAAATATAAGAGGCGAAGAGATAACTTATAAGCTAGAAGGTCGTCATGATCCGTGTGTGGCAATTAGAGGTGTAGTTGTGTGCGAAGCTATGATGGCACTTGTATTAGCTGATATGGCGCTTTTGAATATGGGTGCTAAAATGGAGTATTTAAAAAAGATTTATAAGTTTTAGACCCAATAAGTTCTGGTTTTGGGTGCTGGAAGTGCAAACTTCACAGAAATAAACTTTTGACCAGAACAAGTTCTGGTTTCCAAGAGGCTAAAAATATAAAGTTATAGTAAAATTACAACTTTAATAGGATTTGGAAGCGTGAACTTGTTCGCGCCAAGAGTTTGAACTACATTAAAAATCAAGCTTTAGACCAGAACAAGTTCTGGTTTCCGTGTGCTAGAAGTGCGAACTTCTCAAAGAGAGTGCAAAGGCACAAGGTTCGCGCCAAGAGTTTGGTTTTAAACTTTATATCTATTAAAAGAGAAGGAGTTAATATGAGAAAATCAACTTTTATAAATTTAGTTGCACTATTTTTAATTATTGGCTCTTTTTATGCACCAGGTGAATATAAAAACTATCTCTACTATACAGGGTTATTTGCTCTTTCGGGTGCAATAACTAATCAAATTGCTATATTTATGCTCTTTAATAAAGTGCCATTTCTTTATGGTTCTGGGGTAATAGAGCTTAATTTCCAAAAGTTTAAAAAAGCTATAAAAGATATGATTATGGAGCAGTTTTTTACAAAAGATAGGCTACAAAAGTTTTTTAAAGATGAAGAGAATAAGATAAATTTAGTGCCAATTGTAGAAAATACAGATTTTAATGTAGCTTTTGATGCCTTAAAAGAGAGTGTTATGGAGTCAAAATTTGGACAGCTTATAAATATGTTTGGTGGAGAGGAGTCTTTAGAGGGGCTTAGAGATAGTTTTAACACTAAATTAAAGAGTGCAGTTGTTAAAATTGTATCTAGTGATACCTTTAGAAAGCAGCTTGATAGTCATCTGCAAAGCTCTAATTTAAGTGATGATTTAGTTCAAAAAGTAGAGAGTATTGTAGAAAATCGCCTTGCAGAGCTTGGTCCAAAGAGTGTAAAAGAGTTAATAAATAAGCTTATCAAAGAGCATTTAGAGTGGCTAGTTGTTTGGGGTGGAGTTTTTGGTGGATTAATTGGATTTGTTTCTGTTTTGATTCAAAACCTTTAGTTGCTAAATAAATTATATAAAAGTAATTTATGCTTTTTTCTATTTAATTTAAAATATTTAATAACATATTGACATTTTTTAATATTATATGATATAATTACTGTATTATATTAAAAAATATATACTTCCAATATTTGGAGTATTTAAAGGAATTAAAATGAAATCATTAATTTTTGCAGCAACTGCTGCAGTGGCAATATTTACAGGATGTGCTAGAGATAATGCAGTTGCTATGAACCTATATCAGCCAGATGGCGATTATGAGAGAGCTTCAGGAACAACTGTTGTAATAACTCAAGATATGATAGATAGAGTTAAAAAACAACATCAATAGTTACTAAAATAAAAAAGATAAAACCTAAATATCCATTTACTGTAAAAAAGGCTCTATCAATTTTAGTAAAGTCTTTGCGCACTAAATAGTGTTCATACCCTAGCATAATAGCACTTATTATTACTGCTAAGAGAGCAAAGTTGCCTAAGTTTGCAACTTTAACAAAAAAATACCAGCAAAGCACTGTAATTGTATGAAAAGCAAGAGCAATAAGAAGCGTATTTTTAGCTCCAAAGCGAGATGGAATAGAGTGTAGATTATGTTTTTTATCAAACTCAATATCTTGTAGAGAGTAGAGCAAATCAAATCCAGCAACCCAAAAAACAACTCCTATACTTAAAATTACAACCCAGCTAGGAATTGCTCCAAGAACTGCCACAGCACCTGCAATTGGCGCTAAACCAAGGCTAATACCTAAAATTATATGAGCTAATGCACTAAAGCGCTTAAATAGGGTATAAGCTCCTAAAATTGCTAAGATAGGTATGCTAAGTTTAAATGCCAAAGAGTTTATAAAGTATGCTACTAGCACAAATCCAAGCCCATTTATGGCAATAAAAATCAACATCTCTTTAGTGCTAACTCTACCATCAACAGATGGACGATTTTTGGTGCGTGGATTAATAGCATCTATATCTCTATCGAGGTATCTATTTACACCCATTGCAAAGTTTCTAGCAGTTACTGCTGCTAAAGCTCCAAGAAGTAGTAATTTCCAGCCAAACCACCCTTTTGCACTAACAACCATTGCCAAAAATATAAATGGAAGTGAAAATATAGTGTGTTCAAACATCACCAATTCACTAAAGTTTTTTAGTTTGTTTTTAAAGCTCATTATGGGTGAGGCACCTTTACTTTTGAGTTTAAAAGCCATCCAATAATTGCTACTAAAACTGCAATTAACCAAGGTGAAGTTAAAAGCCCAAAAGTGTGGCTTAGCAGATATAAAACCCAAAGTAGTATTGCGCCAAGTGGTGTTGGCACACCTTCAAAATATTTGCTAACACTTCCAGCATCTGTTTTTAAATTAAATGCTACCAAACGGCGAAGCCCACTAATTATATAGTAAACAAAAACAAGACCAACAATTAGTTTTGTAAAGCCACTACTTATTTCAAGTGAATAAAATAGCAAAAATGCTGGCATTATAACAAAGCTTAAAAAGTCTGCAAAGCTATCAAGTTGCACTCCAAACTCTGTTGAGAGTTTATATTTTCTAGCTACTTTACCATCAGCAATATCAAGCGCTCCGGCAATCCAAGCTAAAATAATTGCAACAAGAAACTCTTTTTGAGTTACAAAATAAAGAGCAATTGTTCCACATGCAACATTTGCAAAAGTAATAGAGTTTGCTAAGTTAAAGTGGTTGTTTTTGTCATATAGGTTCATATATTTCCTTTTATAAACAATAAATATTAGATATAATTTTACCCTATTTCTTTTTATGGTATCATTATTTATTACAATAATATGATTTAAGGTTTAAAATGAAAAAAGTTGCAATTTCAGCTTGTTTGCTAGGAAATAGGTGTCGCTATGATGGTAGTGATAATTATGACCCCAAGTTGCTTGGTCTATTGGAGGGGTATGAGTTTGTGCCATTTTGTCCAGAGGATTTTTGTTATGGAACACCTCGTCCAACTATGGATTTAATAGAGGATAATATGGGTATAAGAGCAATATCTAATGTAACATTTGCTAATTTGACTCCACCAATTAAGGAGTATGCAAAAGCATTTTTTGATAATAATAGAGATATAGAGTTATTCATTGGTAAAGATAGAAGCCCAAGCTGTGGCGTTTGTAGTGCAAAAATATATAATTCTAATAAAGAGTTAATATCTACAAAAGGTGCTGGTATAATGGCACAAGAGGCAATAGATAGAGGAGTAGAGGCCTTTGATGCTGAGGATTATTTAGAAATTTCAAAAAAGAGATAATATATCTACCTCTAAATATTAAAAAGTGAAATTTTTTAAAAAAAATATATAAATTTGAAATATTTTAATATACTATTTGCAAATATTGTTATAATTTGATTGTCCTTTTAATTTATTCTAAAAAAACTTAAATAGTATAAAACTATTTAAACCCATGAAGTTGGGTTGTTACTCAAAAGAGCATTTGCTCTTTAACTATTTTTTCTAAATTTTGATAACCACTCTTTTTGATCTTTACTTAATTTATTTTTAGATTCTAAAATTTTTGCTTTAAGTTTTTTTAAATCATTTAACTCTAAATAGTCTAAAAGTTCGGGTGATATATCGAAATTATCAATATTTTTTGTGTTCCATAGCTCTTTTATTTCATTTAGCAATATTTTTTTATCTTCCATTAAACTCCTTTAAGTAAAATTATACCCAAAAAAGGCAATCATTGATTTTAAAATATTTAATA
>JAMONW010000120.1 GCA_027066355.1 Campylobacteraceae bacterium | reverse complement strand
TTTATAGATAAATAAAATTTTTTTTAGTGAATATTTGTAACATTATTTAACACATAAAGCTAAAAATATATTTTCCTCAGTTGCATCAATATCTTTAGTTTTCAGTTTTTCTTTCCAATATTTTATAGATTTTGTTTTATCACCATTTGCAATATCTATGGGTGATTTTGTTGTAGCTTTTAAATTTAATTTATTTTGAGCTATCTCTATAATATTTGGATCTGGCACAATTGGTGTTTGTCCATAGTAGCCAAGTAAAATTTTTCCATATTCTGGTATAATTTTTGTAAATTCTCCGTAAATTGTATTTGCGTGTGCTTGTTCCCAGTAGTATTGTGATATTGGATAAATTGGCGCTGCATATCCTGCTTGTTCTATAACTTTAGTAGTTTTTGATAATACTTTGTTAAAAATATGAAAATTTCCATCTCTTTTCATCTTTTCTATATTTACTAAAATTTCATCTTTTGGAATAGGGTTAAAGATTGTATCTGAATGTATCTCTTTTGCATTAGCTGTTATACTATATTTTCTTAATGAATATTTTAAAAACTCTTGATACTTTTCTATTTTTTTAATTTCTAAATCACCAAGGTTATAGTTTGTTCCTTTTGTAGCATGTAGCATAGCTAGTATATCTGGTTGTCCTACCCCTCCACTTAATGGTGAACTAGACAAGTCTATTCCATCTGCACCAGCATCTAGTGCAGCAAGATAGAATGCAATTCCCATACCAAGAGTGTCGTGAGTATGAACTCTTATATGCATACTATCGCCAAGTATCTCTCTTGCAAACTTTACAATTTCATAAATTTTTGATGGTGTGGTAGTGCCATTTTCATCTATAAATGCTATTGAATCAAAAGGAATTGCACTATCTAAAATATCAAAAATCTTATTTTGATAAAACTCCAAATCATAAATATCTGGCATACTAAAACTAGGTTCCATTAGCGTAATTGCTATTTCATTCATCATACCAGAATTTACAATAGAGTTTCCAATAGACTCTAAGTTTCTAATATCATTTAATGGGTCATAATTTCTAACAGTAGTAGTTTCATATTTAGAAAAAAGCTCACTAAAAAGGTTACAAAACTCTAAACTAGCACTACTTTTCATAAAGTTATTTAAACCATAGATATTTGCTTGTAAATTTGCTTCAACTCCAGCTGATTCTCTAAATCGAACCATCATCTCAAATGGGTCTTCAACTTTTAGTAAATCTATAGAGTTAAATCTATTTTTTTCTACAAATTCAAAGTGAGTAACTCCACACTCACTTGCTACACTTACTGCTGGTAAAAAGTGTTCCATTGATACATGAGTATCAATCATAGAGTCTAATCCATCTCTAAATGTTGTATCCATTACATCAATATACTTTTTAGCCATTGCTATTTTTACCTCTTGTTTTTTCGCTTTTTATTAGCTTTTTCTTGGGATATAAACTCTTTATATAGTTTATCAACTACATCTTTTTCATAGCCTATATTTTTTGATGTTCCTATATTTTCATTTGTAATTATATAAGATAATAGTTTCTTAATCATTAACTCTTTATCATCACAGTTTAGAGATTTTAAGATATTATCAGCATCTTCAATAGGCTCTATGGAGCTTAATTTCTTTTTTAATATATCTATATCATCTTTTTCAATAGAGTAATCACCAACTTTTAAGACAGCCAACTCCATATTTGCACCAACATCTTTTTGTATTCTTTTTAGCTCTCTAAACTCTTGGGTAGTTGCTAGTGTAATTGCTTTTCCATCTTTTCCAGCTCTGCCTGTTCTTCCAATTCTATGAACATAACTTTGTGGGTCAAAAGGTATATGATAGTTAAAAACATGAGTTACATCTTTAATATCAAGTCCTCTTGCGGCAACATCAGTTGCTACTAAAATTTTTGTTTTACCACGGCGATAATTACGCACAATTTCATCTCTTTGGAGTTGTTCAATATCTCCATGTAAACCCTCTGCATGAAAGCCTTGGGCGTTTAGATGTTCAGTAACTCTATCTACTTCTACTTTCATTCTACAAAAAATTAAAGCTTTGTTATACTCTTCTTTTTCTAGCAAACTAACTATTGCTTGATCTCTTTGCTCCTCTTCTATAATATAATAGAATTGTTCAATCTTATTATTTGTTGTGCTATCTTCCTCTTTTACAACTGATATATACTCTGGATTGTATAAAATATCTTCGGCTAAATCTTTTATAGCATCTGGCATAGTTGCACTAAAAAGCAAGGTTTGGCGATTTTGAGGGATATATTCAAATATCTCTTTAACGCTATCTAAAAAGCCCATATCAAGCATCTCATCAGCTTCATCAAGCACTACAATTTCTGGATTAAAGTTATCAATTTTGCCCTTTTGGTATAAATCTTTAAGTCTTCCAGGGGTTGCAACAACAACTTGAACACCTTTATTTATAAGTGCAATTTGTCTGCCATATCCTACACCGCCATATACTGCCAAAGTTCTAATACCAGCAAATCTACCTAAGTGATAGAGTTCATCACTAACTTGAGTTGCTAACTCTCTAGTTGGCGTAATAATTAGAGCCTTTTCTATTTCACCACAAGCAATTCTCTCTAAAATTGGCAAACCAAAAGCAGCAGTTTTACCTGTTCCTGTATGAGCCTGTCCTACTATATCTGCTCCATCAAGAACAAGTGGGATTGCTTCTTCTTGAATTGGGCTTGGTTCTTTAAAACCAGCTATTCTTACACCCTTATCAATATTGGGATGAAAATTAAAATCTACAAACTTCAAAAATATCTCCTAAAATATATACAATAAAAATAGTCCAAATAGTATTCTGTAAATACCAAATGGAACAAAACTAAAACGGCTAATAAATGCTAAAAGTAGTTTAATTGTAAGATATGCTACAACAAAAGCCACAACAAATCCTACCCCATAAGCTACTACATCTCCTTGAAGCAACTCTTTGTAGTGTTTTAATAAGTCATAAGCACTCACTGCTCCCATTACTGGAATTGCTAAAAGAAATGAGAACTCTGCAGCTGCTTTTCTACTTAAGCCAATTATCATATCTCCAGCAATTGTAGAACCAGCTCTGCTAGTTCCAGGAATTAATGATAAAAGCTGAAATAATCCAGTTAAAAAAGCATCTTTATAGCTCATTTGTTCTATATCTTTAACTCTAACTTTTTTCTCATCATAAAAGTATTCTATTATTAAAAAAGCAACTCCACCAACAATAAACATTACAGCTACTAAAGTAGGGTCAAACATAGCTTTTACCGCATCTTTAAAGATATATCCTACAATTAAAAGTGGAAAAAATGCAACTAAAACCTTTTTCCAAAGTTCTATCTCTTTAAATGTAATTTTAGAGCGATACTCAATTACAACAGCTAAAATTGCTGCAAATTGAATAATAACTTCATAAGCCTTTAGGGCAACATCTTGTTTTAAGCCTAAAAATTTTGAAACAACAATCATATGCCCAGTAGAAGATATTGGCAAAAATTCGGTAAATCCTTCTACTGTTCCAATAATTGCTGATTGTAAAATATCCATTTATATCCTTTTTATAAAAGCCTAAAGCTATTAAGCATAAAAAAGCTTTTGCTCTTTAGCTTTAAATATTTTGCAAAGCAAAACTTACTCAAATCATTCTAGCAAAATATCCACTATCTTTTTTAAATAGTTCTTGTGGTGTTCCGCTATCTACCAGCTTTCCATCTTCTAAGACAAATACATACTCTGCACTCTCAATAGTGCTAAGACGATGAGCAATTGTAATTACTGTTTTATCTTTTAAAAACTCTTTTAAATCTCTAAATAGATTTATCTCTGTATGCACATCTAATGCAGATGTAGATTCATCAAAAATCACACACTTAGGATTAGCCAAGAGCATTCTTGCAATTGCAACTCTTTGTCTTTGACCTCCACTTAATTTAACCCCATCTTTTCCAATGATACTCTCTAATTTGTTATCTAAACTCTCTACCAAATCATCAATTTGCGCAATTTTTAGAGCCTCTTTAATTTGAGTATCACTAAAATATTTGCCAAGGGTCAAATTAAAACGCATTGTATCATTAAATAGTTTAGGATGTTGCAATATTAAATAAATATTTTTACGAATTTTTGAGGGGTCTATATCTTTAAAACTAATGCTATTATATTTTATATCTCCACTATTTGGTTCATAAAATCCTGCTATAAGGTTTGCAATAGTGCTTTTACCACTCCCACTTGGTCCTACAATTGCAACTTTTTTTGTTTTTTTAATTATTAGGTTAATATCTTTTAAAATTAAATTTTCACTACTGTATCCAAAGTTTAAATTTTTTAATTCTATTTCAACTCCAGATGAGATAAATGGGTCTTTGCCATTTGATACAACTCTCTCTTGTTGCAGTTTAAATATCTCATTTACTCTCTCACAAGCACCATTTGCATTAAATAGGGCATATTGGAAATTGATAATATCTTGAGTTGGTGTCATCATAATCCACAAATATCCAAAAATAGCCAACATTAAACCAATTGATAAATTACTATATGCAACTGCTAAAATACTAACTGCTCTAAATACTTCATAGCCACTTAAAAAGGTAAAGAATGATACTCTTATGGCTCTATCGCTTTTATAAGAAAACTCTATTGAAATATCTTTTAGCTCTTTTGCTTTATTAATAATTTTACCAAAAAAATACTCCTCTTTATTAGCTGCTTTAATTTGATTAAAATGCTCTAAGGTATCATTTAATTTTACCTGAAAAGCTTCTATAGCTTTGTTTTCAGCCTTTTTTAATTTACCTACACGACGAGCTAATTTTGCAGTAAAATATACAACAATAGGGTTAGTAACTAAGATAAAAAGTGCTAATTTCCAGTTGATTAAAAGTAAAATTATTGAGGTAAATAGCAATATTAAAGTAGAGATAATTAACTTTCCAACGGTTGTTCCAATAAAATTATCTACTGTTTCAATATCTGTTACTAATTTTGATGTAATTGCACCAGGAGAGAAGCGCTCATACTCTTTTAGAGCAACTCTTTTTAAGTGTTTTGTAGCAGATTCTCTTAATTTGAATGATATATCTTTAGATACACTAAGAAGCATTTTAACTTGTAAATTAGCAAAAATTACACCTAAAAAACGCATTATAATTGTAAGTATTAAGAAAAATGTTACATAGCCAATTAGGCTCATATGTCCAAAAATAGCATCTACATATGGTGTTAATTTTGGTTTTTTGTGTAGCAGTAAATCATCTATTAACATTGGTATAAAAAGAGGTATAGTAACAGTTAAAAGAGTAGATAAAAGTGCAAAAGAGTTACCAATTAATAACTCTTTTTTATAATTTAAAATAGATTTTAAAATATTTTTAATTTTACAATTTTCCAAAATATACCCTTTTTTGGTTTTATCTTTACAAAATGCTTAAAGCTGAAAGCTATTAAAATTTATAATTTCTGGAGTGATTAATATCCCATCATTCCGTGCTTGACACGGAATCTTAATTCTTAAAACTAAAATATTTTGTTAAGATTCCCACTTTCGTGGGAATGACAATAAACCAATATCCAATAGAAGCATTTTAGCTAAACTAAAATGCATACCAAAATTCTCCATTTACAATTTTCAATTCTCAATTTCTTTTCCAATCTTCGCAACTTCTCTTAAATCTTTAATATCAACAATATCTGTAGCAGCCTCTTTTAAGATAGGCTTTGCGCAAAATGCAACACGAGTTTTGGCATATTTAAACATACTTAAATCATTTGCTCCATCACCTACTGCTATGGTTTTTTCTTTACTAATATTTAAAAGACTTTGTAACCTTTGAAGCATTTTGCCTTTTGAGTCGCTAAACATCATCTCTCCACCTACTAAACCTGTTAAAATACCATCTTTTGCGTGTAGATAGTTTGAAAAATCAGCATCTATTCCTAAGTTTGCACAAATTGGCTTAGTTGCATTTCTAAAACCACCTGAAAAACAGGCTACTACAAAACCTTGCTCTTTTAAAGATGTTATGGCCTCTTTTGCCCCATTTATTAGTGGTAAGTTTTGGCAGATTTCATTAACTTTATTCTCTTGTAATCCTTTAAGTAGAGCAACTCTTTCTATCAAAGAGTCAAAAAAATCCAGCTCTCCAGCCATCGCGCGTTTAGTAATTTGAGCAACCTTTTCTTCAAAGCCTAACTCTTTTGCCAAAAAGTCTATTGTTTCGCCATCCATTAGTGTTGAATCAAAATCAAAAACTGCTAATTTATTCATTAATATCCTAATAATAACTATATTTTGGTAGAATTATATCTAAAGTTTTAAAAGAGGATATTTATGTTTAAGAAGTTTTGCGAAAAATTACATAGTAAAGAGCGTTTTGTAACTGTTGAGATAACACCACCTCATGGTGCTTCTATGAGTAGTATTATAGAAAAAATCAATAATAGTGGTATAGTAGATTTAGTTGATGGCTTTAGTGTTACAGATAATCCTCTTGCAAAACTTAAAATGTCAGCAATATTAAGTGCTATTAAGGTTCAAAATAGCTTTAGAAAGCCTGTTATAGCAACAATTAGTATGAGAGATAGAAATAAGTTATCTCTGCAATCATCTCTTCTTGGTGCAAATGATTTTAATATTAGGCTAATTTTGGCTCTAACTGGTGATCCTGCAAAATTTAGCGACCAACCAGAGGTTAAAGGTGTATTAGAGCGTGATTCAACCTTGCTTTTAAGCATAATTTATCGTTTAAATAATGGAGTTGATTACTCAAATAAAGCATTAAATCCAGCTCCAAAGCCAATATACCCTTTTGCAGTTAGTAACTCTTATGCCAAAGATTATAAAAATTTGCAAAAAAAGATGCTTAAAAAGTTAAATTATGGTGCAAGAGCAATTATAACCCAGCCAGTTTATGATATAGAAAATGCAAAAAAACTTTTAGAGATTTTCCAAGAAGCCAAAGAGCAAAGCATTAGAGAAACAGCAAAAGAGGCAGAACTAATTTTTGGGCAATTCCCAGCAATAAGAGCTAGAACAGTAAATTTTATTGCCGATAAGGTTCCAGGAATTAAAGTTCCAAAAAATATAATTGATGAGATGAATTTAGCTGCTATGGATGGTGTGCAAAAAGAGGAGCAAGTAGGAGTAGAGATTTCTCAAAGAGTATTTGATGAAATTAGCTTACTGCACCCTAAATTACACCTTATGACACATAATCGTTTTGATTTATGTGCTAAGCTGATTAGTGATTAGTTTTTAGTTTTTAGTTTTTAGTTTTTGGTGGTTGCTTGTGTATTGTGAGTGAGTGCTTTTTTTTGCTAAAAATTTTTAGTATGAAATAAGTTTCAATTTTTAGAAAAAGAAAATTTTAGTAGAAATGTTGGGGATTTAGTTAGACCGGAAAACGAGTTCCGGTTTTCTAAAAAAGCAATTTTACTTACATTACTGGTTTGCCATTTACTTTTAAGTGTCCATCTTTGAACTCTAAATCAAATATTGCTTTATCACCTTTGAATTTAGCAAACATAACTAGCATCATCATTTGTGGAGATTTTGCTGTGATTGTTTCAAAATCTTTTTTAGATAACTCTATATGGCTATTTGCAGTTAAATATTTTAAAAGCATCATTTTAGCAACTTGTGGGTTATCTAATTTTATATCATTTTTTGCTAAGTTTGCATCTAAATTAATTAATAGTTTAGATAACTCTATATTTCCACCACTCTTTCTATCTGGAACTAATAGATTATCAAATTTTAGAGGTTTTATAGAGTAGCTAAATCCATTATTTACAACTTTTGGACCAATCTCGCTAAATATTTTATTTATCTCTTGAGGTGATGGTTGTTTTCCATTTGCAGATTTTGACATAACATCACCAATTTTAGTCATATAATCTGGCCAAAAGTTATACATATTGCTTAAACTTGTAGTATATTCTAAGCCTTTTAAGTTAAATATCTCTTTTCCCATCATATTCATATTTATATTATCTATCTTTATAGTATCGCCATAACCAAATTTATCTTTAAAGTTCCAGTTACCATTTTGGCTATATTTTGAGAGTTTAAATATTGCTTTGTAGTTACCTTTTGTATTATTTACATTAAATTCATCAATACCTAAATTATACTTAACTTCTACATCTTTCATCATATTGGCACTTGTTTTAAATACTATTTTTAAATTTTTAGCCATATCCTCTTTTTTAGAAGAGATATTTTTATATGATTCATATATTTTTTTGTAGGCATCTTCACTTGCTAAACTTTGCATATTAAGTTTAATATTTTTTAAAACAATATCAGTTTTTTCTCTTTCATCATTAC
>JAMONW010000119.1 GCA_027066355.1 Campylobacteraceae bacterium | reverse complement strand
ATCATATTTTAAAGCCAATTGATATAAAAGTTCATTTATCTCATCTTGAGGCAAAGAGTGATGGCTATCTGCTTTACCAACATATATAAATTCACATCCATCTTTTGCCTCTTTTAAAATTTCTGGATTTGCTAATCTATCATAAACAATGACATCTGCCTCTTTTACGAGCCTAAAAGCCTTTAGCGTTAAAAGCTCTATATCTCCAGGACCAGCACCCGTTAAATAAACTTTACCCACTACTTATCCTTTGGCTTATATATAAATATTCCTGAAGGTTTTTTAACTTGATAAATATCTCTATCTAATTTCCAACTCTTTGTATTTATAACACTAACTTGATTAGCATCATTTACAGATACATAAAGCCAAGGTGAATCAACAGACCATCTAACATGAAGCACTCTGCCAGGGAACTTAAATGTTTTAATAACTTTTAAACTATTTGTATCAACAATTTGAATCCAAGGAAAATCTTTACCACTAAAAGTTACTGCAATATATTTTTTATTAGGGCTAAGACTTGTAAATACTGGCAAACCACGAACTTTAATATTTTTTATAAATTTAAAATTTTTATCATAAACTAAAACTCTATTATCTCCAACTGCTGGAATAAACACCTTATCATTGCTAATTGACCAAAAGCCAAAGTGTGGAATTTTTAACACTGGCTTATTCTCATCAGCCGTAACTTTTATAAGTTTATATTTCATTTTATCTAAATCAATTACGCCAAAACCTTTTGTTAAGAAAAATCCAACTATATAAGTATTACCTTTTATCATTGCATCAAATGGCATTTTACCAACATTAAACTCTTTTTCTAAAACAAAATGAGGAGGCTTTTTGGTGCCATAATTTTCATTTTTATAAACACTTACCTTATCGCTATCCATTTGTGCAAAAATAAGTTTATCTTTATAAATTTTTATACCTACATTTTTAGAGCCAGTTTTAATCTTTTGAATTGGCTTTAAATTACGACTTAAAATATCTACACTCTTATCATCATAATTTGCAACTGCAAGAAAATTTTTGCCAATTACAAAGCCAATTGCACTTTTACTTGTTTTATACTCTGACTCTTTTTTAAGTGTATTTGGACTAAATTTTACTACATAACCATCACGGCTAATTAAATATCCATCATCATCTTTAAACTTAATAACACCATGATTCATATTGTGCATATTTTTCATATGCTCTCTAGTTAATCCATCTTTTATATATGCAACAGAGCTACTCTCACGCTCTACTACAAAAACTTTTTCGCTATTAACACCTTTTGCAAATAGACTTCCACCTATTAATAGTAAAATTAATACTCTTTTCATTTTATCTCCTCTTCATTCAAATAACAGCTTGGATCCTGCGCCCACAAATCATCATAAATAGCCCATGCCCTACTTCGGCTACCACCATTGCAAATATCTATCCACTTACACTCACTGCATTTCCCACTAATTTCTCGTGGATGTTTGCGCAATTTTACCAAAATATCACTTGGCTTATTGCTCCAAATATCACTAAAATCACTTTTATAAATATTGCCAATTATGTATGGAAAAAATGGGTCTGGCTTTACATTACCCTCGCTATCAATATTTAAAAGTTTTCTTCCAGCACTATTGCCACCCCAAGCCTTTAATCTTTTGAGCATTTCATCTTTAAACTCTGGATATCTACTACTAAATTTTTCCAAAAACAAAATTGCATCCATCTCCATATTGCCTGTTACAATCTCTATATTAGTCCCATTTTCTCTATATTCAAAGGCTTTATTTAATATAAATTCAACTGCCTCTCTTCTTTGCTCTTTTGTTAAATCCATCTTTAAGTTATCAAGCCCTCTACCACTATAAACTAAATGCGAAATATAAATTTTTGCAATACCCTCACTCTGGGCTAACTCAAATATAAACTTTAAATCTTTTAGGGTATCTTTAGTTATAGTAAAGCGAATACCAACTTTTCTTTGATTATAGCTATTAAGTAAATTAACTGCTTTCATTGACTCCACAAAAGAGCCTTTAAGCCCTCTAAAGTAATCATGTGTATCTTCGCTACCATCTATGCTAATGCCAATATAGTTAAATGTATCTAAAATTTTCTTAGCATTTTTAGTTGTTACATAAAGACCATTTGTAGATAAATATGTAACTATCCCTAACTCTTTACACCTTGAAGCAATATCATAAATATCATGCCTTGTAAGTGGTTCTCCCCCACTGAAAATTAAAAACTTTACACCATTTTCTTTTAATTTTGGTAAAGTTTCCATTATTGTTTGGGTTGATAGAGTATCTTTAGAATCTAAAGAAGCTTTAGAGTAGCAATGTAAACAACTTAAATTACATCTATTTGTAAAGTTCCAAATAGCAATTGCTCCATCTAAAACCCTTGCCTCTTTACCATCAAGAACAGAATTTAGCAAATTACTTAACCGAAACATTACTATCAACCTTTGTTGTATTATTATCTTTTGGCTTAAAGCTCAAAATATATTTAGTAATTGCTTCTAGCTCATCCTCTTTAAGTTTAAAACTTGGCATTGCATTTCGCTTATATCCAAAGACTTTAGATACACTTTTTGGATCGCTTATCATTGCCCTAATCTCTTCAGCAGAGCGTTTAGATGCAATTTCTGTAAATGGAGGGGCAAAAGCAACAGCGCTTTGGTGATGACACCCCCAGCAGTAAGTTTCAAAAACCTTTTTTCCACTAATAGTATTAGAGTTAATTGTAGTAACTAAAACTATTATTAAACTAAGCTTTTTCATAATTTCTACTTTTTTCTTTTAATTCTAGCATAATTTTTGCTCATTTGAATTGATTTATATCACTAAATCTGATTGTTTTATTAATTTTTTTATATAGTGTTTACTATTGACATCTAAAAAAAATTAGATTATAATTTTAAATGACCGACAGTCAGTCATTTTATAAAGAGGATTTTATGGCAATAATTGTAGATAAAGTAAAAAAGAGAGAAACTATAGCTTGTTCTTGTAAAGAGCTTCTGTTAAAAGAGGGATTTAACTCTATATCTATTAGCAAAATAACAAAAACTGCTGGAATCTCAAAAGGCAGCTTCTATGACTATTTCGAAAATAAAGAGGATTTAGTTTTTGAAGTTTTAAGCCACTTAATAGATGAGTATAATAAAAAACTACAAGTTAGTATAGACAATACAAAAAGCATCAAAGATAAAATAAAAGCACTAACTGCCTTTTTTTACAAAGATGAATTTAGTGAACTAAGAGAGATATATAAGCAGTTTGCCTCCATATCGTTAATGGAAAAAAATAGCCAAATTGCCATATTTCAACAAAAAAATCACAAATTTTACAAAGATTGGGTAGATAGTTTAATAAACCAAGGTATTAAAAGAGGCGAACTGAAAGAGGATGCTATTAATATAACAGAGGGGATTTTTGCTTCAATTAAAGGATTTTATCTATCTTATACAATTATGCAAAAATTAGACAATCTTGAAGAGCAAATAACAATATTTTTAGATGAAATTTTCAAACTAATAGAGGTAAAAAAATGAAGAAAATAACACTTTTGCTTATTTTAGCAATTAGTTTAAATGCACAAGGGTTAAAAACTCTTTTAAATAGTGCTAGTAACAATAATGAGCTTTTAAAAAGAGATAATCTAAAAGAGCTAAGTGCAAAAAAAGGAATAGAAGCAGTTAATAGTAGCTACTACCCTACAGTTGATATTGGGGCAGTAGCACAAAACTCTAATCCAAAAACCCCAATGCGACCAGGAACAACATATATTGGCTTTGTAAAGTTAAATTATGTTGTTTATGATGGTGGAGCAAAAAAATATACAAAAGCTCAAAAAATTTATGAGCTAAGCTCTATTAAAGATGCAAACTCTCAATTTAAACAGAGCCTATTTCTGCAAATTACACAAGATTATTACAATATAAAAAGCTTAAATGATTTAATTAAAGCTTTGCGTTTTAAAAAAGAGGCTATTGCATCACAATATAAAAAAATAAAAGCCTTTCAAGAGGCTGGAATTATAGGCGATATAGAGTTATATCAGTTAAAATCAGCACTAGAGAGTGTTAAATTCAACTTAAACTCCCTAAATTTACAAAAGCTAACTCTTCTTAGTAACTTAAGTTTAAAAGTTGGTAAAAGAGTAAAACATCTTGGAAATAGCCACTTTATAAAAAGAAGTGTTAGCTTATCTCCAAACTATTTAGTAAAATCTTTAAGAGCAAAAGTTGCTTCTATAAAACAGAGTGCAAATATTATTGCATCGGCAAACTCAGCTAAGTTAAATATATCTTTAGAACACAATGCATATAGCTATGCAAGATACGATAAAACCCATCCAAAAGGCTTATCAAACCAAACAAACATAACACTAAGTGCTAAAATGAGAGTTTTTGATGGTGGAACAACTAGCAAAAAAGCACAAGCAGTTAAACTACAAGCCATGAGCCTAAATTATGAAGCAAACTATAGATTAAAAGAGCAAAAAAACAACTTTAAACTAAGCAAACTTAGAATTAAAAATATAAGAGTTCAAATAAAAAGCGCCAAATCTGCTTTAATATCTGCTCAAAAAAATTACAATGCAATTTTAAAAAAGTATAACGCTGGAATTATTGATAACACAGACTATTTAGATGCTCTATCTAGTTTGGCAGAAGCAAAAGCCAACTATAAAAAAGCACTAAATGATTTAGAAGTAGCTTATGCACTCTACTATTTTAACGCAGGAAAAAATATAAAAGGATATATAAAATGAAACTTTTAATAACAACTACACTACTATCTTTTAGCCTACTTAGTGCATCAGAAATCTATGCAACATACAGTGTTCAAGCAGTAAAAGAGGCAAATTTAGCCTTTAATATTGGTGGTATTGTAAAAAAAGCACTTGTTGATATTGGTGATGAAGTTAAGAGTAATGAGCTTTTAGCAGAGCTTAAAAATAGCGATATAAAAGCAAATTTGAACTTAGCTCAAATTGAGCTAAAGTATGCAAAAAAAGATTACAATCGCCAACTAAAAGTCAAAAGTGTTATAGGGCAAAGTGTGCTTGATAAATTTGCATTTAAAAAAGAGATTGCTCAAGCTAAAATTGCCCAAATTAAAACAACACTTGATAAAACATACTTAAAAGCCCCTTTTGATGGTGTAATAAGTTATAAAAACATAGAAAAAGGCGATGTTGTTGCTGGTGTAAACCCTAAAGTAGTTTATAAAATTATCTCATCTCACAAAAGAGAGTTAATAGTAGAGTTTGATGCAAAATATTTAACTACTATAAAAGTTGGTGATACCTTTAAATACAAAATAGATGGTAGCAACAAAGAGTTAAAAGGTAAAATTATCAAAATATACCCAACAGTAGATGCTAAAACTCAAAAAGCTAAAGCAAAAGTTATAGCAAATGATATAAAAGTTGGACTATTTGGTTCTGGCACAATTGTAACAAAGGATTAATCAATGTATAAATTAGCCATTAATCGCCCAATTGCTACACTAATGTATGTAATTACACTTGTTATTTTTGGATACTTTAGCTTCAAAAGTATGCCAAGTGCGCTATTTCCAAATGTTGATTTTCCAATTGTTACAGTTAAAACTATCTATCCCGGAGCAGAGCCTAGCACAATTGAGTCTGAAATTACAGAAAAAATAGAAGAGGCTGTAAGCTCAATTGGAGGAGTTGATAAAATTGTTTCAGTTAGTGCTGATGGCGTTAGTGCTGTTACAATTCAATTTTTCTTAAGCCGTAAAATTGAAGATGCAACAAATGATGTGCGCGATAAAGTATCTGCAATTATGCTACCTCGTGATGCTAAAAAACCACTTGTTAGCAAACTAGATATTGGAGCAGCGCCAATTATTAAAGTTTTTTTAACTGCAAAAAATAGCACAAAGCAAGAGCTTATGAAGTTTGCAGACCAAAAAGCAAAGTTGCTGCTTCAAAAAATTAGTGGAGTAGGAGCTGTAAATATTGTTGGGTATCAAGATAGAGAGATAAAAATATTCCCAAAAATTGATGCTCTAAACAAATATAATATAACAGTTAGGGAATTAAATGCCCTTATTCAAGCTCAAAATATTAAGCTAGGTGGTGGTAAATTAATTACAAAAACAAAAGAATACTCTATAAAAGTTCAAGGCGATGCAAAAACGCTAAAGCAGTTAAAAAATATTGTAATTAAAGATAATGTTAAATTAAAAGATTTAGCAGTTGTAGTAGATAGCCTAAAAGATAGCAGCAGTTACTCAAGCCTAAATGGCAAAGAGGGTGTAACACTAGAGGTTCAAAAAATATCAGGCACAAATACACTAGAGATTATTAAAAGAGTTAAAGAAGCAGTGCCAAAACTAAAAGCTTTAGCTGGGCAAAAGTTTGGTGTGCAAATTTTGCAAGACTCAAGCCCATTTATTATTCACTCTCTAAAAGATGTGCAGTTTGACCTGATTTATGGGGCAGTTTTGGCAATTATTATTGTTTTTGTCTTTTTGCGAAACTTTACAATTACTTTTGTATCAGCTCTTACAATTCCTGTTTCAATATTTGGAACAATTGCACTAATGCACCTAATGGGTTATGATTTAAACAAAATGACACTAATTGGATTAACCCTTGCAATTGGTATTATTATTGATGATGCCATAGTTGTTTTAGAAAATATCTACAAAAAGCTAGAAGAGGGTTATAGCAACCTAGAAGCAGCCCTTTATGGAACCAAAGAGTTGGCTTTTCCTGTAATTGCAATTAGTGCTATGCTCTTATCTGTTTTTATTCCTGTTGCAAATATGAGTGGAATTGTAGGTAAATTTTTTGAGAGCTTTGCAATGACAGTTGGATTTGCAATTATTATCTCTTATAGTGTTGTAATGAGCCTTATTCCAAGCCTTAGCGCAAGGGTTTTAAGCGCTAAAGTAAGTTGGTTTTATCGCATTACAGAGCCAATTTTAACTGTAATTGATAAAATCTATTTAGCTCTACTTAAACCAGCAATTAGATTTAGATTTATAACAATAATTTTAGCAATTGCTATTCTTATTTTTAGTGTTAAATTATTTCCAAAAATTGGTATGGATTTTATTCCAAAAGAGGATAAAGCAGAGTTTGAGGTATTTTTAAAAGCAAAGCCCGGAATTAGCTTAGAGCAAATGGTTAAAGAGTCTTACAAAGTGCAAAATGTAATTAAAAAAGATAAAAATGTGGAGTTAACAACTCTTAGTGTAGGATATAATAAAACAAAAGATAAAAACAAAGCTCTTATCTATGTAAAGTTAATCCCAAAAGATAAACGCCAAGTTCACCAAAACGAAATTATAGAGCAATTTAGACAAAAATTAAAACCATTTAGCAAAGAGTTTAAAGTTACAGTTGCTGCAATTCCAAATATTAAGGGTGCTGGAGTTAGTGTGCCTTATCAAATAGTGCTAAAAAGTGATGATTTTAGCAAACTATATGAAGCAAAAGATAAGCTAATAGCATATTTAAGCAAGAAAAAGGGCTTTAAAGATATTGATACCAACTTAGATGACCAGCGCCCCCAAATTGATATTGCAATAAAAAGAGATGTAGCAAACAGATATGGTATAACTGCTTTGCAAATTGCACAAACAATCAATATTGCCCTTTCAAGTGATATTGAAATTTCACATATTGAAGAAAACGGTAAACAATACAATATTACACTGCGTCTAAGCGATGCAAATAGACAGAGTATAGATGATATTAAAAAACTGCAAGTTCGCGCACCAAATGGTAAATTGCTATTTTTAGATAGCCTTGTAGAGTTTAAACAAAGCAAGGCAATGAGTGTAATAAACCACTTTAACCAAGAGCGCCAAGTTACTATTTTTGCTGACCTTTATGGCTTAGATTTAGGAGGAGCTATAAAATACACAAATGCAAAAATTAAAGAGATTTTACCAAAAGGTGTAACTTATAGATACTCAGGATTTGCCGAAGAGCTTGGTAAAACTGCAAAAGCCTTTGGTGCTGCAATTGCAATGTCGGTTATCTTAATGTTTATAATTTTAGCTGTGCTTTATGAATCGCTAATTCAGCCAATTATAATTATGATAACCCTGCCACTAAGTATTATTGGAGTTATGTTAGCACTATATTTGGTTGGAATGCACTTTAGTTTGTTTGTAATGATTGGATTTATGCTACTAATGGGAATGGTTGGTAAAAACGCCGTTCTAATTGTTGAGGTAGCAAATGAGATGGTGCAAAAAGGTTTAGATGTAACAGATGCACTTTTAAAAGCTGGTAAAATGCGTCTTAGACCAATTTTAATGACAACTATTGCTATGGTCTTTGCAATGATACCACTAGCAATTAGCAACTCTCTAGGTAGCGAAACCAAAGCCCCAATGGCAATTGCAGTAATTGGAGGACTT
>JAMONW010000118.1 GCA_027066355.1 Campylobacteraceae bacterium | reverse complement strand
GCAAGTAAAAAGAATAACGATAATTTACCAGATGATACAACAGCAGTAGTTATAAAGATAAATGAACTTGATTTAAGAGCTACATTTAAACAAAAGAGTTTAACTATTAAAAATCAGTATAAAAAAGGTGAAGTTATAGATGGATATAGACTTATAAAGCCATTAGCACAACACCATAGAATTTGGGTAGCTATAAAAAAAGGGCAAGAGTATGTCATAAAGTTTGCACCATATTCAGCAATAGATAATGAAAAAGAGCTTGATCTATTTATAAAAGAGGTTTGGAATGCCAAAAGATTAAAAGCAGGTTTTTTTGTAAAAGCAGTAGTGCCAAATAATAGAACACATAGATATTATATAATGCAGTATATTAAAGGGATAGAGTTAAAAAAAGCTATAAAAAAACACCCAATTAGTGTAGATAGTGGAGTTGAGTTGGCTAAATTTTTACTAAAGGCATCACAATTTTTAATTCGTAAAGATTTAGTGCATGGAGATATAAAACCAGAGAATATTTTAATCTATAAAAATAGACATAAAAAAGAGGTATTTAAACTTGTTGATTTTGGAAGTATTAGTGAAGCATATAGCCAATTTAGTAGAGCCGGAACACCTAGTTACTTAGCTCCAGAGAGATTTTTAGGAATGCCAATAAATGAACAGAGTGAAATTTTTGCAATTGGTGTAACACTTTATGAAGCATTAACTGGTAAATTTCCTTATGGTGAGATAGAGCCTTTTCAAACACCAAAATTTAAACTTTCAAAAAATCCAAGCTCTATAAATCCAAAAATTCCAAAATGGCTAGATAGTGTGATTATGAGAGCAATTGAAATAGATACAAAAAAGAGATACCACCACTACTCTCAAATGTTATTTGAATTAAATAATCCAAATAAAGTAGAGCCATATTATAGTGCTAGTGAAAATTTATTGGAGCGTAATCCTATATTAATTTATAGAGTAGCAATTATAATCTTACTACTAATAAATATATTTTTAATTTTTAAGTGTTACAAATAGTTATACTTTATGGCTCATTTATATCTTAATTGTTTATAATCTATTTTTAGTGCATTTTATCATATAAAAATTTATTTTAACAATGACTATTTTTTATGTTTTCGTGTAGTTTCTTAACACTATATCTCTTTATAGGCGCTTTGGATTAAATATTCTAACTTCTCATAGGTAAAAACAATTATAATGTTTCTATTCTAAATTAAGGAGTGCCAAAGTGAATATTCATGAGTATCAGGCAAAACAGATTTTTGCAGAATATGGTGTGCCAACGCCTAGAGGGTTGATTGCTGAAACTGTTGAAGAGGCTGTAGAGAATGCAAAAGAGTTAGGTGGTAACATTTGGGTTGTTAAAGCTCAAATTCATGCAGGAGGAAGAGGACTTGGCGGTGGTGTTAAGTTGGCTAAGTCTTTAGATGAGGTTAAAAAATATGCTGATGAGATTTTAGGAATGACACTTGTTACTCATCAAACAGGACCAGAGGGTAAGCTTGTTCAAAAAGTTTATATCGAAGAGGGTGCTGATATTAAAGATGAGTTATATCTTGGAGTTGTTTTAGATAGAGCTAAAGAGATGCCTGTAATTATGGCTTCTACTGAAGGTGGTATGGAGATTGAAAAGGTTGCAGAAGAGACTCCAGAAAAAATCATTAAAGTTGCTATTGATCCAACAATTGGTTTTCAAGGATTCCACGGAAGAGAGCTTGTGTTTGGACTTGGAATTACAGATAAGCTTGAGCAAAGAAAATTTATAGATTTTGCTAGTAAGTTATTTAAAATCTATATGGATAAAGATGTAGAGTTAATCGAAATTAATCCATTAATAAAAACTGGTTCAGGAGATTTCCTTGCACTTGATGGTAAGATGGGCTTTGATGATAGCGCACTATTTAGACACCCAGATATTGAAGCAATGAGAGATATTAGCGAAGAAGATCCAGACGAGAGAGAAGCAGCAGAGTATGGTTTAAGTTATATTGCACTAGATGGTGAAATTGGATGTATGGTTAATGGTGCAGGACTTGCAATGGGAACTATGGATACAATTAACTATGTTGGCGGAACTCCGGCAAACTTCTTAGATGTTGGTGGTAAAGCTAATGCTGAAACTGTTGCAAAAGGTTTTGAGATAATTCTTAAAAATCCAAATGTAAAAGCTATTTTTGTAAATATTTTTGGTGGAATTGTTCGATGCGATAGAATTGCAAACGGTATTTTAGAGGCTACTAAAATGGTAGATGTAAAAGTGCCAGTTATTGTTCGACTAGATGGAACAAACGCGCCAGAAGCAGCAGAGATTTTAAAGAATGCAAATATAGATAATGTAATTAATGCAACAGACCTTTTAGATGGTGCTAAAAAGGCAGTTGCAGCGGCTAAGGGCGAACTGTAAGTTCGCGCTAAAAGCTTAAAGCTAAAAGCACAAAGCTTTAGTATGTATGAGAGTTTAAAAATTTGGCAAATGAGTATGGATTTAGTTGAAGATGTATATTAAGATAACTTCAACTTTTCCAGAGATTGAAAAATTTAATTTAATTTCTCAAATTAATAGATGTGCCGTATCAATTCCTAGCAATATTGCAGAAGGAAAAGGCAGAAGTAGTGATAAAGAGTTTAAGCAATATTTATATATTGCAAGAGGTTCGTTATTTGAACTTAGAACTCAATTTGAGTTGTCAAGAAGACTTGGCTATTTAAAAAGTAATAGAGATTTGAAAAATAAAATAATAGCTATTGAGAGTATGATAAATACTCTAATAACAAAGCTTTAAGCATTAAGCTTTTAGCTTTTAGCTATTTTCGACTAAAAGGAGAAAATAAAAATGAGTATTTTAGTAAATAAAGATACAAAAGTAATTGTTCAAGGTTTTACTGGTGGTGAGGGAACTTTCCACTCAGAGCAGTGTATGGAGTATGGAACAAATATTGTTGGAGGTGTTACTCCAAATAAAGGTGGTCAAGAGCATCTTGGAAAGCCAGTATTTAATACTGTAAAAGAGGCAGTTGATGCAACTGGTGCAACTGTGAGTATGGTATTTGTTCCACCTGCATTTGTTGCAGATGCTGTAATGGAAGCAGCAGATGCTGGAATAGAACTTGCAGTTGTAATTACAGAAGGCGCTCCAGTTAAAGATATGATGTATGCGAAAATGTATGCAACTAAAAAGGGAATGAAAACAATTGGACCAAACTGCCCAGGTATTATTACGGCAGATGAGTGTAAAATTGGTATTATGCCTGGTAACATCTTTAAAAAGGGTAAAGTTGGACTTATCTCTAAGTCTGGAACTCTAACTTATGAGGGTGCAAATCAAGTATGTAATGAAGGTTTTGGTATTTCAACTGCAGTTGGTATTGGTGGCGACCCAATTATTGGGCTTAGCTATAAACAACTGCTTCAAATGTTCCAAGATGACCCAGAAACTGAAGCAATTGTAATGATTGGTGAAATTGGTGGAGATTTAGAGATTCAAGCAGCTAAGTTTATTAAAGAAAATATTACTAAACCTGTTGTTGCATTTATTGCAGGGCAAACTGCACCTAAGGGTAAAAGAATGGGACATGCTGGAGCAATTGTAAGTGGAAGTGCAGGAACTGCAAAAGAGAAGATGGAAGCACTTGAAGCAGCTGGAGTTAAAGTTGTTGTTTCACCTGCTGAAATTGGCAAGGCAGTTAAAGAGGTTTTATCATAATTTTGGCTTTTGCCAAAATTATGAGCCTAGGGCTAAGAACTTAAAGCGAAGAGCTTTTTTGTAGTTAAACTTTAATGTGAAGGTAGAAAAAAGGAAGTAAGGTTTTAACCTTACCAAAAAGATAGCAATATACATAACTTTTGCTAAGATTAAAGTTTTACTTTCTAAAAGTTTCTTAATTTGATAGCACTTTACTTATTTTTTAATTTTTAACCTTTCATTTACAAAAAGTAACACTCATTTTTTCGAATAATTTACAAAGATATATCCAGCATAAAAGGCAAAATTAACTGCTTCTAATTGTAACAAAATGTTATCTAATTTATTGAAATTTTTAATATTCATTTTATCATTATTGAAACTTAGCTATTCTATTTATTAGTGATAGTTTCACTATAAATTTTTTTTATAAAGGGGAAGACTATGTCAGTAATGAAAGCTCCTGAGAATACTCCAGTATGGACAGACGAAGATAGATGTAAAGCGTGTGATTTATGCGTTTCTGTATGTCCAGCTGGTGTTTTAGCTATGAGATATGAGCCACATTCAGTGCTTGGTGCAATGATTACAGTTTCACATCCAGAGAGTTGTATTGGATGTCAAGAGTGCGAATTAGCATGTCCAGATTTTGCAATTTTTGTTGCAGATAGAAAAGAGTTTAAATTTGCTAAATTAACAGACCAAGCTAAAGAGCGTCAAGAGCAAATAGTAGCAAATAAATATATGATGCTTGGTGCATAAGAAGGAGAGTAGATGAGTGAATTAAGAGAAGTGATTTCTAGTGGAAATGATTTAGCAGCAAGAGCAGCAGTAGATGCTGGTTGTATGTTTTTTGGTGGTTATCCACTTACACCATCAAGTGAAATTATGCATACAATTTCAGACCTTTTACCAAAAGTTGGTGGTGCAGCTATTCAAATGGAAGATGAAATTGGTGGTGTTGCAGCAGCAATTGGTGCTGGAATGAGTGGAGTAAGAACACTTACTGCAACAAGTGGTCCTGGAATTTCTTTAAAAGCAGAAAATTTAGGTTTAGCTCAAATGTGTGAAGTTCCATTAGTTGTTATAAATGTTATGAGAGGTGGTCCATCTACTGGTTTACCAACTCGTGTTTCACAAGGTGATATAGCACAAGCAAAAAACCCATCTCATGGAGATTATAAATCAATTACTCTATGTGCTGGAACATTAGCAGAGTGTTATACTGAAACAGTTAGAGCATTTAACTTAGCAGATAGATTTATGCAACCTGTATTTGTGCTTTTAGATGAAACTTTAGGGCATATGCACGCAAAAGCAGAGATTCCAACTGCTGAAACAGTTAAAAAAGGAATTGTTCCTAGAAAAAAATATGAGGGCAAACCAGAAGATTACAGACCATATGATGTAGCACAAGATGAACCAGCTCTTTTAGCTCCAATGTTCCAAGGTTATAGATATAACTTTACTGGTCTTCATCATGATGCTGATGGTTTCCCAACTGAAGAGATTGAAACTTGTAGAAAGTTAATTGATAGACTATTTAGAAAAGTTGAAGAGCATAAAGAAGAGATAGAGTCAAATGAAGAGTATATGCTTGATGATGCAGAGATTTTATTAATTGGCTATGGTTCTGCTTCACTTGCTATTAAAGAAGCAGTTAATAGTTTAAGAGAAGAGGGTATAAAAGTTGGATTATTTAGACCAATTACTCTATGGCCATCTCCAGAAAAGAGATTATATGAGCTTGGTCAAAAGTTTGATAAAGTTCTTTCAGTAGAGCTTAACCAAGGTCAATACTTAGAAGAGATTCAAAGAGCAATGGGTAGAAAAGATATAGAAAAATTAACAAAAACTAATGGTCGTCCATTCTCTCCGGCAGATATTATAAATAAAGTTAAGGAGGTATTTTAACCATGGCATTTAATTATGATGAATATTTAAGAGTAAATAAGATGCCCACACTTTGGTGTTGGGGTTGTGGCGATGGTGTAATCTTAAAAGCCTTCGTTAGAGCAATAGATAAATTGGGTATTAATAAAGATGATCTTTGTGTAGTTTCAGGAATTGGATGTTCTGGTAGATTTGGTTCATATATTGATGCAAATACTGTGCATACAACTCATGGTAGAACAATTGCATTTGCAACTGGTATTAAACTAGCAAACCCAGATAAAACTGTTGTTTGTGTAGCAGGAGATGGTGATGCATTAGCAATTGGAGGAAATCATACAATTCATGGTTGTAGAAGAAATATAGATATTACATTAATTTTAATTAATAACTTTATTTATGGTTTAACAAACTCTCAAACTTCACCTACAACACCAAGAGGTTTTTGGACAGTTTCTCAAAAAGCTGGAAATATTGACCCAACATTTGATGGTTGTAAATTAGCAGAAGCTGCAGGAGCTAGTTTTGTAGCTAGAGAAACAGTAAACTCTCCTAAAAAGATGGAAAAAGTAATCCGTGAAGGAATTGCACATAAAGGTTTCTCATTTGTAGAGATTAACTCTAATTGCCATATTAACCTTGGTAGAAAAAATAAAATGCAAAATGCTATGGAAAATCTTGATTGGATTGATTCTATTACAATGCCTAAGAAAAAATGGGATGAACTACCAGAAGAGGAAAAAATGAACTATCTTCCAACAGGTATTTTAAAACAAGATAAAGAGGCACTAGAGTATTGTGAAGCTTATCAAATGGTTAAAGATGCACATCAAGGTAAGCGTGGTAAAATTACTCAAGATGACTTTGAGAAAAAAATATAAAGGCTAGAGGATGAGTAAAATAGTAATGAGATTTACCGGTGTTGGTGGTCAAGGTGTTCTTCTTGCTGGAGAGATTTTTGCAGCTGCAAAAATTAAAGCTGGAGGATATGGAGTTAAAACAGCTACTTATACATCACAAGTTCGTGGTGGACCAACAGTTGTTGATATCCAGTTAGATGATAATGAAATTTGGTATCCATATGCAATTGATGGGCAAATTGATTTTATGCTTTCAGTTGCAGATAAGAGTTATCAACTATTTAAAAGTGGAGTAAAAGAGGGTGGAACAATAGTAATTGATCCAAATCTTGTAACACCTAGTGATGAAGATAGAAAAAAATGGAATATTGTAGAAATTCCTATTATTACAATTGCAAAAGAGGAAGTTGGTAATGTTATTACTCAATCAGTTGTGGCTCTTGCAATTGCAAATACATACACTAAAGCTTTAGATGAGCAACTTTTAATTGATACAATGTTATCTAAAGTTCCTGCAAAAGTTCATGATGTTAATAAAAAAGCGTATGAGCTTGGCAAAAAATACGCACTAGAGTCAATGAAGTAAATTTTTTTATTTACTTTATTGCATTTTCGAAGGAGACTTTCAGTCACGCACAGTAGTGCGTTCCTTCAAGCAACCTTCAAAACTACAACAAATTAAACAAAAATCTTTACTTCATTGTATTAGTAAATTTTTTTATTTATTTCATTTTAAAGAGAAATTGCAATCAGACACAAGTAGTGCGCTCCCTCATAACAACCTTCAAAACTACAACAAATTAAACAAAAATCTTTACTTCATTGTATTAGTAAATTTTTTTATTTATTTCATTTTAAAGAGAAATTACAATCAGACACAAGTAGTGCGCTCCTTCATAACAACCTTCAAAACTACAACAAATTAAACAAAAATCTTTACTTTAATATATTTCTATTTTTAATTTCATTTTATCACTATTTTTAAAACCTTTAAAAAAATAAAGTATAATAATAAAAATTTATTGGAGTTTTTATGAATATACTATTAATTGGTGCTGGGAATATGGGTTTAGCAATGTTAGAAGGATTAACAAAGTATAATGTTAGCGTTGTAGAAAAAGATATTCAAAAAGCCAACAATCTAAAAGAGTTATACCCTAATATAGAGATTTTTAGTAGCATACCAAATATTGATAGTAAAGTTGTTATTTTAGCTATTAAACCACAATCTTTAAATTCATTAGAGATTAAAGGAAAAGCAGATGCACTAATTTCTATTTTAGCAGGAACTCCTCTTAGTAAATTAAAAGAGAAAGTTGATGCAAAATTTTATATTAGAGCAATGCCAAATGTTGCGGCAATGAATAAAAAGAGTGTAACTTCAGTTGTTGGTGATGTGGAGTTTAAAGATAGAGCATTAGAAATTTTATCCACTATTGGTAAAGCTATTTGGTTAAATAGTGAAAAAGAGTTAGATATTGCAACAGGTCTTGCGGCTTCATCTCCAGCTTGGTTGGCAATAGTTGCTGAAGCTTTAGCTGATGGTGCAGTAAATTTAGGATTGCCAAGAGATAAAGCATATGAGTATCTTGGGGGAGTATTTGAAGGGGTTGGCTCTGTGCTTGAGCAAAAGCATCCAGCCTTGTTTAAAGATATTGTAACTTCTCCAGGAGGAACAACTGCAGCTGGAATTGAGAGCCTAGAGAATGATAAAATTAGAGCATCTTTTATAAATGCGATGAAGAGTTGCTATAATAGAGCAAAAGAGTTAGGATAGAATATGAAAAAAATAGTTTTAGCATTATTACTTTTAATGGCATTAGCCTTTGCACAATCAATAGATACTCTTAAAAAAGAGGGTGAAAAAGGTAATGTAGAAGCATTAATGAAGTTAGCACTTATTTATGAAGATGGCAAAGGTGTTGAGCAAAACTTACAATTGGCTAAAAGATATTATCTACAAGCTAAAGAGTTAGGTAGCAAAGATGCAATAA
>JAMONW010000117.1 GCA_027066355.1 Campylobacteraceae bacterium | reverse complement strand
AGGTAGTGTATATGACTTTAGGGTTTCAACATTGCCTACACTTATTGGTGAATCTATTGTTATGAGGATTTTGGATAAATCTAAAACCCTTATTACTCTTGAAGATATGGGTATGAATGATAGAAATTATAAGGTTTTTAATAAAGCAATTTCTGCACCATATGGAATAGTTCTTGTTACTGGACCAACAGGAAGTGGTAAAACAACTACTTTATATGCAGCTTTAAATGCAATTAAGAGTGTAAAAGATAAAACAATTACAGTTGAAGACCCAGTAGAGTATCAAATGAATGGTATTCAACAAGTTCAAGTAAATAATAATGCTGGACTTACATTTGCAGCAGCTTTGCGCTCAATTTTGCGTCAAGATCCAGATAAAATTATGATTGGTGAGATTAGGGATAATGAAACTCTAAGAATTGCTATTCAAGCTGCAATGACAGGACACTTAGTTCTATCAACTCTTCACACAAACGATGCAATTTCTGCAATTAACAGAATGATTGATATGGGGATAGAGAGTTATTTAGTTAGTGGTTCATTAGTTGCTATTCAGGCTCAAAGATTGGTAAGAAAAATATGCCCATATTGTAAAGTTGAAGATCAAATAACAAGCTCTGTCTTAAATAGTGTAAAAGAGTTTATACCAGAGGGTAGAGAGATAAAATTTTATAAGGGTGAAGGTTGTAAGGAGTGTTATCATACCGGATATAAAGGTAGAGAGATGATTTCAGAAGTTCTTGAAGTATCTGCAGAGTTATCTCGTATGATTGCACTAGATAAATCAAAAGAGGAATTAACAAAACAAGCTGTTAAAGATGGATTTATTACAATGTTTGCTGATGGTGTTATAAAAGCATTAGATGGTAATACTACTATTGAAGAGATATTTAGGGTTGCTCGTTTGTAGTTTGAGAATTTTTCTAATTAAATTGATAAAAAACATAATAATAACATAAAATACTCTTTTGTTTTATAATAGTTATGGTAGAATGAGTATATATTATTTATATACAGGTATTTTACATATAAATATAATTATAAAAGGAAATATATATGTATTATAGAGTTAATTATATTGCAAAAGGGATTAAACAAAATAAAATTGTAGAAGCTCTAAATAGTCGTGAGGCATCTCAACTTTTAAAAAAAGAGTTAAAAAATGCAATTGTTACAAAAGTAGAAAAGGCATCAGCTCCTGCAGATGAGATGATTACAAATTTTATTAATAACTTAAAATTAATGGGTGCTAAAAATATGCCAGAGTCTGAAAAGATAGGTGCAATTCGTCAAATTGCAGTTATGACAGATGCTGGTTTACCAATACATGATGTTTTAGAAGATATTGTTGAAAATAATGATAATAAAGTTGTTAAGGAAGTATTTGGCTCAGTAGCTAATGATATTAATGCAGGTAAAAGTATGTCAGCTGCCCTAGAGCCTCATGCTGATAAGATGGGTCATATTGTAATGGCTATGACAGCTTTAGGTGAAAAAACTGGTAACTTTCCAGAAGCATACCATAAGTTAGCAGATATTTTAGAGAATATGCGTGAAAATAAAGAGAAATTTAAAAAAGCTATGCGTTATCCAAAAATTGTTACAGTTGCTATTATTGCGGCATTTGTAACTGTTATTATGGCAGTTGTTCCAAAATTTAGAAAAATATTTGAAGAGTTACACGCAGATTTACCAATTGCGACTAAGTTTTTACTTAGCACTGAGAGCTTCTTTAGAAATTATGGAGTGTTGATAATTGTAGGATTAGCAGTAGTATTTTTTGCATTTAAGTTTTTTTATAAAAATAATTTAGATTTTCGGTATAAAATAGATAAATTTACATCAAACAGAAAGCTATATTTAATTGGAGAACTTGTGTATTTATCAAATATGTATAACTTTACTTTAGTATTTGGAGCATTAATAAAAGCTGGTATTCCAGTTTCAGAAGCTCTTGTTGCTTCAATTAAAGTTGTTGATAATTTACATATAAAAAAGAAACTTGAGATAATTAATACTAATATTGGTAGAGGGGTATCTCTTTCGAAATCGTTTGAAGATACTGACCTTTTTGAAAATATGTCTTTGCAAATGGTAAGAGCAGGTGAGAATAGTGGACAGCTTGATGCAATGTTAGAGAAAGTTAGAGAGTATTATAATATGAAATTCCAAAACTTAATTGATAACTTATCTGCATATATTGAGCCTATAATGTTAGCAATGATTGCTGCAGTTGTATTGTTACTTGCACTTGGTATATTTATGCCTATGTGGGATCTTGGAAAAGCAGCAAAAGGGTAGGGGAATTGAAAATTGAAAATTGAAAATGGAGAATGGAGAATTGATATGCATTTTTACTTGCTAAAATGCTTCTATTTTAGCAAATAGTAATTGGTTTGTAGTATATCTTAAAATAATACCTAATTACTTTTTTGCTAAAAGCAAAATTATAATTTATGAAATTTCAGGGCTTTTTCTAAATCCTCTTTTGTATCTATTCCAAAGCTATGGCTTTGCACTTTTGCTAAGGCTATTTTATAGCCATTATCTAAAATTCTAAGTTGCTCTAATTTTTCTATATGTTCTAAATTTGATTCTGGCAATTGGCAAAAAAGCTTTAATTTTTTGTATGTAAAGCCATATAATCCTAAGTGAGCTTTGTAATCGATATTTTGTTTATCTCTATCATAAGGGATTAAAGAGCGAGAAAAATAGAGTGCTAAGTCTTGATTAGTTGTTACTACTTTTACAAGATTTGGATTATTTGCATAATTATAATCTACACTTTTATAGAGTGTAGTTGCAATTACATCTTGATTTTTTGTATATTTTTTAGTTAAATCAAATAGAGTTTTAACTACATCTTTTTCGATAAAAGGTTCATCTGCTTGGACATTTAAGATTATTTCATCTTCATCTACACCAAGTTTAGTTGCTGCTTCATAAATTCTATCAGTTCCAGATTGACAACTACTACTTGTTATAACTGCTTCTATACCATAATCTTTTGCAACTTCAATTACCTCTTGAGAATCTGTTGCAATTAATACTTTTGAAATATCTTGCACAGCTTGGGCAGTTTTTATAACCATTGGTGTATTACCAATTTTAGCTAACACTTTATTTGGAAATCGAGATGAAGCAACTCTTGCTGGTATAATTATCATTCTAACTCCTAATCTATCATTGGGTATAATTATACCATTATTTTTTTATAAGGAATGCAAATGAGAGCACTATTAAGTGTTAGTGATAAAAGTGGTATTGTAGAGTTTGCCAAAGGGCTAGAAGAGCTTGGATTTGAAATTATTTCAACAGGTGGAACATATAAAAAACTGAGTGAAAATGGAATTAAAGTAATAGAAATTGATGAAGTAACAAAGTTTCCAGAGTGTTTTGAAGGGCGTGTAAAAACACTTAATCCTTATGTTCATGGTGGAATTTTGTATAAAAGAGGAGATGCTTCGCATGTTAAAGAGGCAAAAGAGCTTAATATTGAGGGAATAGATTTAGTTTGTGTAAATTTATATCCATTTAAGGCAACAATAGAGCGCACAGATGATTTTGATGAGATTATAGAAAATATCGATATTGGTGGTCCTACAATGGTTAGAAGTGCTGCTAAAAATTTTAATGATGTTTTAATTGTTACAGATAGTGCAGATTACAAAAAAGTTTTAAATGCTCTAAAATCAAAAGAAGATACACTAGAGTTTAGAAGAGATTTAATGATAAAAGCTTATGAACACACAGCTGCTTATGATAGTATGATAGCAAACTATATGAATGGGCGTTTTAATGATGGATTTGGTGCAAAACAATTTATAGTAGGTAGTAAAGTTTTTGATACGCGTTATGGAGAAAACCCACACCAAAACGGTGCTTTGTATGAGTTTGATAACTTTTATAGTTCTAACTTTAAATCTATAAAAGGGGAGGCGAGTTTTAATAACTTAACAGATATTAATGGTGCAGTAAAAATTGCAACAAGCTTTGGTGATAGAGATGCAGTATGTATTGTAAAGCATGGAAACCCTTGTGGTTTTGCTCTTAAAGATGATTTGCTAACATCTTATACAGAAGCTCTTAAATGCGACCCTGTGTCAGCATTTGGTGGAGTTGTTGCTGTTAATGGTGTTGTAGATGGAGAGTTAGCTAAAAAGATGAATGAAATATTCTTAGAAGTTGTAGTTGCAGGTGGTTTTACAGATGAAGCACTAGAAGAGTTTAGCAAGAAAAAGCGTCTTAAGCTATTTAGTTTTAATAGCAATAAATTATTAAGAGCAGGAGATAAAGCAGATTTTAAACACATCGACGGTGGATTTGTTTATCAAAATGCAGATTGTATATGTGATAATGAAGTAAAAAATGCAAAGTGTGTAACAAAAAAAGAGGCAACAAAAGAGCAAATCACAGATTTAGAGATAGCTTGGAAAGTAGCAGGATTAACTAAAAGTAATTGCGTAGTTTATGTAAAAAATGGTGTAATGGTTGCTGTTGGAATGGGTATGACAAGTCGTGTTGATGCAGCGCAATGTGCAATTAAAAAAGCAAAAGAGATGGGATTAAATATTGAGGGTTCAAGCTTGGCAAGTGAAGCATTCTTCCCATTTAGAGATTCAGTTGATGCAGCAGCAGAGGCTGGTGTAAAAGCAATTATTCAACCAGGTGGAAGTATTAGGGATCAAGAGGTAATAGAAGCTGCAAATGAGCATGATATAGCTATGTATTTTACAACAGTTAGACACTTTTTACATTAATTTTTAGTATATATAAATCGGGGTATCTTAATCCCGATTAGTTCTTATTTTAGAAAATAAATTTTGATTTTATAGTAATTAATGATAAATTGATAAGAAATATTAATTTTTCCTTAAAGTTGATTGACATTGACTAAACTTTTTTGATATAATACGGCTAATTATAATTTATTGTATAATATTTTAATTTAAGGAGTAGGTCGATGTCTAAAAGTTTATATGAGACCTTAGGTATCAGCGAAAATGCTAGTGCTGATGAGATAAAAAAAGCATATAGAAAATTGGCAAGAAAATATCATCCAGATATAAATAAATCACCAGAAGCACAAGAGAAGTTCAAAGAGATAAATGCAGCTTATGAAGTTTTAAGTGATCCAGAGAAAAAAGCTCAATATGATCAATTTGGAGATCAAATGTTTGGTGGTCAAAACTTTAGTGATTTTGCTAGAGGGCAAGGTGCTAATGTTGATTTAGATGAAATTTTAAGAGCAATGTTTGGAGGAGGTGCTGGAGGATTTTCTGGTGGATTTAGCAGTAGTTCAGGAGGCTTTAGTAATTCTGGTTTTGGTGGAGGTTTTGGAGGCTTTAGCGCTCCAGATTTGGATTTAAAAACCTCTATTACCGTGCCATTTTTAACTTCTGTGCTTGGCGGAAAGCACCATATCACTCTTGATAATGGTGAGAGTTTTGATATTAAAATACCAGCTGGTATAAAAACAGGTAAAACTCTAAGAGTTAGAGGCAAAGGAAAAAGTTATCAAGGGCAAAGAGGCGATTTGCTAATTGTAGTAAATGTTGCTCCATCGCCTGATTATGAAAGAAAAGGTAATGATCTTTATAAAACAATAGATGTGCCATTAAAAACAGCACTTTTTGGAGGTAAAATAGAGGTTGATACACCAGAAAAAAAGGTAACTCTAAAAGTGCCAAAAAATACAAAAAATGGGCAAAAATTTCGTTTGAAAGATAAAGGTTTTCCAACGATAAATGGTGGTAAAGGAGATTTATATTTAGTAGCTAATATTAAGTTGCCAGATGTTGATTCTTTAGATGAGCAATTAAAAAGTTGTTTAGAAAAACTACCAGAGTAAGGAGGCTTTATGCATGGATATGATGAACCAGTATATTTAATTAGTATTGTTGCTTCAATGCTTAATATTCATCCACAAACTTTAAGGCAATATGAAAGAGATGGACTTATAAAGCCATCAAGAACTCAAGGAAGAATGCGTCTTTATTCTCAAAGAGATATTGATAGAATGAAGATGATACTTCGCTTAACAAGAGATTTAGGTGTAAATATTGCTGGAATTGATGTGATTTTACGCTTAAAAGAGCAGATGGAGCAGATGGAGCATGAAATTGAGATGCTTAAAGATGAGCTAAGAGAGGTAAATAGACTTGGTTCTGTGCCAAGAAGTAAAGCAGTTGTAAAGAAAAGTCGTTACGATATAATTATATTTGAAGAGAAAGAGTAAAAAATGTATAGTTTAGAGCCAAAAAGTGTATTAAAAATTTATTGTGATACTACAGATAAAAAAGATTCTATTGCATTGTGGGAGTATGTGTTAGAGAGTTCAAAAGAACACAATTTAGCAGGTGCAACAGTTTACAAAGCAGTAGCAGGATTGGGAGAACATAAACAAATTCATACTTTTGAACTTGTAAGTTTATCTAATACAATGCCAATAGTTATAGAGATAATTGATTCAAAAGATAAAATTGAAAGCTTTTTAGAGAGTGTTGTTAGCAACTTAAAAGATGTTTTTGTAACGCTTGATACAACAAATAAAGTTGTAGTTAAGGAGCAGTAGATGAATTTTGCCCTAATTATCTCTGTAGCTATAGGTGGTTCTATTGGTGCAGTTATGCGCTTTGTTGGCTCTGCTTATGTAAATAAATTAATAGGAAGCACCTTCCCTTTTGGAACATTAAGTGTTAATATATTAGGAAGTTTTATAATAGGTTTTTTGGCTCTATATTTTGAGCAAACAATTTCTGCAAATTTAAAAGCAATGCTAATTACTGGTATGCTAGGGGCTTTAACAACATTTTCTACATTTAGCTTAGAAACAATTTTAATGTTGCAACAAAGCTTGTATCTTAAAGCATTTTTAAATGTAGCTTTAAATATAACATTAACTCTAAGTGCTACTATTTTGGGTATGGCACTATTTAAAAAGTTGTATGGGGTATAAATTATTTAAAATATCCTCATATAACTTTTTTAAATATTTTACCAACTATAAGCAAAAGCATCTTTTGAAATTGTAGCTTCTTCTTCTATCCATTTGTTTGAAGAGTCGCTATATTTTGAAAAATAGTTACTAATTATATCTCCATCACTCTCAACACTCCAAATTTGCATATCATTATAGTCTATATTGCTGTTTTTATAGTTATTATTTATTGAGCAATTTATTAGCTTAGTGTTGCCATTGCTATCAACATATATTGTATATAAAGATGGAATATCTTTTTGTGCTTCTATTGAATTTTTATCTATATCTTCACCATTTAGAGAATATATACAGCTTCTATTGGCTTTTTTCCATTTTATTTTTGTAATATCTACTGTTTGATCATCTTTATTAATATCTGCATCAATTGGATCTGCATAGAAACTATCATCAGCTTTTGGAGTAAAATCTAAATTTAAAAAGTTTTTAATAGCTTCTGCTCTAGTATTACTCAATTTACTTTTTGATAAATGAATTATCTCTCCAGAGCTATAAGCACCACTAAAATATTTATAACTTGATTCATCATTACATCCAACAAAAACAGAAGCTAGTGCAGCAAAATATAATAATTTTATTCTCATATTAATACCTTTTTTTCAAAATTATATAGTAAATATGTTAAAATAATGTTAAAAGTAGTATTAAAAAGTAAAAATGTGTATAAAATTTAGATAAAATATATTTTGCTCTAGAAATTAGAATATGTAAAATGTAAGTTTAAATTTGAAAATTAGTTAGAAACTATATCTATTTAGTTATAGCCAAAAAAGTTAAATAAATTTATAAAGTTAACTACTAAAGGAGAAAAAATTTACTCCTCTATAGCCATAATCTTTTCTACTCTAGCACTGTGTCTGCCATCTTCTGGCTTTGTATTTATAAATGCTTCTATTATGCTCTCTACTGTGCCTAAACCTAGCACTCTTTCGCCAAAGCATAAAATTTGTGCGTTGTTATGAGCTTTTGCCATTTCTGCCGTGTATGCATCGTGGCATAGGGCTGCTCGAATACCTTTTACTTTATTTGCTGCAATACTCATTCCTATTCCTGTGCCACAAATTAAAATACCAAAGCTACCTTTATCATCTCTTACTGCTATGGCACACTTTTTTGCATAGTCTGGATAATCAACTCTATCTGTATTGAAAGGTCCTAAATCTTCAACTTCAATATTTCTGCTAGTTAGCATCTCTTTAACTGCATCTTTATATCTAACTCCTGCATGGTCTGTTGCTATGTAAAATTTCATTTTTTCTCCTAAGGTAATATTAAATCTAAAATCCAGCCAACTGGGGCAAATAGAATTTGTGATAGTTGTGGGATAAATAGTATAGCAAAGAGTATGAACATACCATAAGGGTATATTTTTTCATAAATTTCGCCAAATTTATACCATTTAAACTTTTGTGTTAAATAAAGCAGAGCTTGAGAACCATCTAGTGGTGGTATTGGCCAAAGGTTAAATACTGCTAAAACTACATTTATCATAATACTTTGTGCTAAGAAGAGTGTTACAAATGCTCCAGTTAAGCTTTGTGGATTTGTAAATAGTGGCAAAATTGTTGCGAAAAATGCTGCTAAGAT
>JAMONW010000116.1 GCA_027066355.1 Campylobacteraceae bacterium | reverse complement strand
AGAAGCACCTTTATTTTATCTTTGTTCTCTTCATTATATAACTTTGCAATACTACTTAAAATTGAGGCAACACTGCTTGACTCTTCTCCTAAAGCAAGAGATTGCATAAAGTTTCTTTTTATGCTAACACCCTTTGTTCTATACAAAGCAACAGAGAGTTTATTTCCCTCCACAACTTTTGTAGCAGCTCCATCAAAAAGCTCTTTTAACGCTCTATTATTAAATGTTGTAGATGCAAGTTGCACGGCTTGAGCATAAGATACACCAGAGTTTAACATTAAAGATAGAATATAGCTAAATCTCCCAAGTTCATAATTTTGTATAATATTTCCAATAATTGGCATTTTTAAAAGTATAGAGTCTATCATTTTTCTAAAACTTTTAATTTTTGCAAAACTAAATTGAAATAGAGCAACAATAGCAATTAATGAAGCAAGTATAAACATCCAATTGTGTATAAAAAAATCACTCATACCAAGCACAACTTGAGTAATCCAAGGTAGTTTCTGCCCTGTATCTTCAAAAATTTGAGTAATTTTTGGCACAACAAAGCTAATTAAAAATGCAGTCATACCAATAGCAACCAAAAATATAAAAGCAGGATATATCATAGCATTAGTTGCTTGTTTTTTAACTTCGCCTTGAGCGCTAAAAAACTGCCCCATAGTTGATAAAACTTCACCCATTTTACCACTTTGTCCAGATACATTAATACTTTGCAAAAAGAAATCAGGCAACTCATATACGCTTTGAGAGTTTAAAGCAACATATAAAGATTTTCCCTCTTCTAGCTGCTTTTTAACCTCTTCAATAAAAGAGGCATACTTTTTTTCGTTTTTGTGTTGGTTGTGCATAAGTTTAAGTGCAGTATTTATTGTCATTCCAGAGTCGATATAACTTGCTAACTCTTTTGAGAAAGCACTCATTAAAGCTCCATTCATTGGACGCTTTTTAAAATTTGAAAAGATAGCTCCAGAGGAGTTACTCTCCTCTAAACTTTGGTAAAAAATACCTTTAGATTTTAATATCTGTTTAGCCTCATTTAAGCTACCAGCAACAATAACACCCTTAGCTTTTTTGCCCTCTTTAGTTAAGCCCTTATACTTATACTGCATCTTCCCTGCTTTTTTAACTCTATTATAAGTTAATTTTGCTTAAGAGTCCCCACTTCAGAGAGATTTTCAACATATATGCTTTGTGTTGGGAATGCAAAGTTACTGCCATTTTTTAATACAATTTTGGATATTTTATACTGCACATCCTCTTTTGTATTTAGATACTCTTGCCAATTTGCTGTATTTGTAAATGCATATACTAAAATCTCTTGTGCAGAGTCGCCAAAATTGACAAAATTTACCATTAGTGTTGACTCTTTATCTATGCCACTATGGTTTAGAAGCATATTTTTAATATCTTTTATAATGGCTTCTATTTGAGTATTTGTAGTATCATAAGTTAAGCCAATATGCATTTTTATTCTTCTTGAGTTTCGGCGAGAGAAGTTTTCAATATTACTATTTGCAACAATTTGATTTGGCACAACAACAAGAGATTTTTGAAAAGTTCTAATTTTTGTTGTGCGCATACCTATATCTTCTACAGTGCCTTCTACATCATTAACTTTTATCCAATCACCTATTTTAATGCTTTTATCAATTAAAATTGCAATTGAACCAAATAGATTAGCAGCAGTATCTTTAGCAGCAAGTGCAAAAGCCAATCCTCCAAGCCCTAGTGATGCTAAAAGGGCAGTAACATTTATTCCCCATAGTGTAAGTATTGATGAAGCACCAAGAATCCAAACTAAAAGTTTTATCATTCTAATTATAAAGTGTGATAATTCGCTAGATAAATCTTTATAAATTGATGCAGTTGCTTTATAAATAATACCCTCAATTGCATGTAATATTGCCCAAATAATCCAAAAGAAGTTGTAAATTACAAGAGATTCTAAAATAAGATAAATGGTTGTAGTTTGCAGATATAAAATAGAGATAAAGGCATATATAGCAATAAGTAAAAAGGTAAATCTAAGAGGCTTATGAAGATTTTTTACAATTAAATCATCATATTTAGTATCTGTTTTTTTTGCAATTTTTAATAGTATTGTAATTAAAGCTTTTATAAGAAGAGGGCGAATTAGCCAAATAAATATAAAAATTAAGAGTGCAAATAGAATTTGTCCATAAGTAAAGTTATAAAATGAGTGTCCAAGGGTAGGGAATTTTTTATATAATCCAATTAATAGCTCTTGAGTTGCAGAGTTTAAACTATTATCAATAGATGTTGCAACTTTTGTTGTTATAGTAGAGTTAAGTTCAGTCAAAGTATCCCTTTTTTTGATGTAATTGTAACATAAATTAGTGAATAGTGAATAGTGATTAGTGATTTGTGATTTGTTTTTGGAAGTGAGGCTTTAGCCTCACCCTAAATTTGAGCTACTATAAAAACTAAACTTCCATTCTCTTAATATAATGATATTACCCAAAATCCTCGATTCCAATCACTATTCACTAATAAGGAGTAGCATCTATAAATCCATGGGCTTGGCGCTCTATTACCTCTACAATTCCTGCTTGAACAAAGGTAATATCATCTATAAAATCTTTTTTCTTCCAGCCCATTGTTTGCATTGTATTGATACATCCTATAAACTCTACATCATAATCCATAAGTGATTTTATTCTACTAAGTGTGTGTTTATCATAATCTTTCTTAAGCACTCTCATTCCTGGTCCATAAGCAATTACTACAACCTTTAATCCACCATCTGGATACTCTTTTAATATATTATATATTGTGCCAAGCAGATGATTTGCATAGTGAATATCTTTGTTATTTAACTTCATTATAATTTTTCTTGGATTATCAAAACTTGGTTTTGGATCTTTAAAGTTATATTTTCCAAATAGCAAAAATGGAATTAAAGCAAGTAGTAAAAAGGCTCTTCTCATATTTCTCCCCTATTAAATAGTTTATCCCAAATTATGCATTAGAAATTCATAAATTAGCACTACTTTATAAAAGTCTATTACATAATTTGGGTTTATAAAATCTCTACACTATCCCCTTTGTTAATAGTGCCACTATTTAATATTTTACAATAAATTCCCCTTTTATTTAATAAAAGCTTTGGTAATTTAGAGTTATATTTACTTAAGTGTTTACAAAGAGTGCATTCTTTTGTTATCTCTAAAATTGCTTCACCTATTTTTAGCTTTGTTCCAAAATTTAGAGAGTGTGGGTCAAAATCTAATAAAAGATTTTCACCAAGTGCAACTTCTGGCAACTCAATACCACTTCTCTTTGCAAGTTCATAAGAGTTTTTACCAATTATCATTATACTTCTATCTATCTCTTTACCAGCAAATTTATCATCTTTTATGCCAAACTCTTTTTCTACAAAAATGCTATCTCTTTTATCTCTTAATCCACTTGTATTTAGTGGGGCGATATAGAGATTTAAGATTTTACCTTTATTCAAATTTATTACTCCATATATTTTATGATTAGTAAATAGTAATTAGTAAATAGTGATTAGTAATTGATTTATAAATTTAAAAAATTACTATTTAGTAATTACCAGACAATAGGCAATGCCTATTATCTAACACTTAGTGATACCTTTGTTGTTTTTAATTCCAACAATTTCTGGTGTATCAACTTTAAGGTCTTTAATGTGTTTAACATTTTTAAGATAATTCTCAACAGTTTCCCAAACTGGCTCACCTGGAGCTTTAGAGTTAACAGTTGACCAACCAGCAACTTTATATTTCTTTTTAGGATCAAGTGGTTTACCATTAAGAGTTTTAATATTACTAATTCTTTTACCCATTTTTTGAAGAGGGTCAATTGTATAGCTTAGCCCTCCTGTTCTAACCATATCTCCACCTTGTTGATAGAATGGATCAACATTAAATAGGTTATCTGCAACATCCTCTAAGACTGCGTGAATTTGCGCTCCAGTCATCTCTCTCATATATGTTTCTGGATAAGTCATAGCAGTTTGAGTTGCTAAATCTTCAAATGTAATTTTTTGTCCTGGCATTACACTTGTTCCCCATCTAAATCCAGGAGAGAATGAAATATCAGCACCCTTAACATTACGCAATGCATCACAGATAATTTGGTCAAAGCTTCCGTTAAAGTTTCCTCTTCTAAATAGAGTAACATCTGTTGTTGCTACTACCCTTTCAAGGTCTTTTATATAAGGTTTTCTAACCTTATCGATATAAGCTTGCATCTCTTTATCTGCTGGAACTAAATCACTAAATACTGGAAGAAGTGTAAATTTAAAGTCTTTAATTTTACCATCTTGAATATCTAAATCTAAAACATTTAAGAATTTACCATTACTACCTGCATTGCATACATAAGTTGTTCCACCTTTATTTTTAACAGGCACTGCTTCTGGCACACCATCGTGAGTGTGTCCACCCATAATAAAGTCAATTCCGCTAACAACTTGAGCTAACTTCTTATCAACATCAAAACCGTTGTGAGATATCATAATAATTGCATCTGGTTTCTCTTTTTTCTTGATTGTATCTAAAAGAGTTTGAAGCTCATCAGCTTTAATACCAAATGTCCAGTCTGGAATAAATCTTTTAGGGTTTGCAATAGTTGTGTATGGGAATGCTTGACCAACAACAGCTACTCTAGCTTTTCCAAGCTTTTTCATAACATATGGTTTAAAAGCCAAACCACTATCTTCATCATATGCAGGGGCGCCGTCCATTAGGGCATCTTCTTTAACAAATACATTTTGAGCAACAAAATCTGCTTTAAGATTTTTAATATTTTCTAAAACCTCTTTTTCTGTGTATGTAAACTCCCAGTGTCCTGTCATTACATCAACACCTAGTAGGTTTTCTGCTCCAACCATATCTTTACCACGAGTTTGCAAAGATGTCCAGCTACCTTGCCATGTATCACCACCATCTAGTAGTAAAGTTTTATCTTTACCAAATTCACCTCTAAGTGAATCAACCATTGTTTTAATATGTGCAAAACCACCCATTCTACCAATAGCTTTTGCATTTTTAACAAAATCAACACAAGTAAATGCATATGTTAATCTATCATTTCCTTTAATGTGGTAGTAATCTAAAAAGTCTTTACCAACAATATGTGGTGGCACATTCTTATTTCCGTGTAAACCAATATTTACACTTGGCTCTCTAAAATATACAGGCACTAATTGTGCATGTGAATCTGTCATATGTAATATTCTTGCATTACCAAATGGCTTTAATTTGTAGTAATCTTTTAAACTTCCTGTAGGTGAAAGTCTAGTGTGTGAATTTGCAAATATAGGTGTAGCACCAAGTGATGCCATCAAATACATAAACTCTCTTCTTCCAAAACTCATATAATTATCCTTTACCTTTTATTTTTGACTATATCAAAAAAGCTTAGAGCTTAGAGCTTAGAGCATAAAGCTTATAGCCTAAATAAACTCAATATTAAATAAGCTCTATGCTCTAAGCTCTGCACTCTAAGCTTACTAAATAGCAAATTGCTATTTAGTATTTAAAGCCATCACCTGGCACTGCTAGACGCCAAGTTTTTTGGCTCTCTTGATGAAGTTGAAGCGCTCTAACTGCAAAAGAACAAGTTCTCCAAGCTGCATAATCTAAAGGAAATTTTTTAGTTTCTTCTTTGTCATTAACTTTATATTTAATTACAACTTCTTTCTTTTTACCCTTAATTGCCTCTTCAACAGCTTTAACATACTCTCTGTTTTTAATGCCAAGGCGTTTAAATTCAACACCTAGTTTAATAGCTTCTGGATTGAATTTTTTAGCTACTGCTAAAACTTTGTCAGCACCATTTGCTTTTACATCACAAACTTTTTTAACATCTAATTTAGTCGCTTCTTCTAATAGTCCAGCATTTAAAAATGTAAATCCAACTGCTGTAACTAATGCTAATTTAATTAATTTCATTATGCACTCCTTACTTTCTTATATCTGGACCATCAACTGGCAGACCATTAGACATATATGACATAAAATAGATTAACTCATTTTGCCATTTGCTACCTGGCTTATGAGGAT
>JAMONW010000115.1 GCA_027066355.1 Campylobacteraceae bacterium | reverse complement strand
TATTAATAACCTGCTTACCATTAGCATCTAAAATATACATAGCTTCAACATATTTTATCGTCTTTGATATACTCTTTAATGCAACTTTTAACTCTTTTAACTCAATATTTGGTAATCTGCTAGGAACTGCCCTACTTAAAACATAACAAAAATAGGCTCTTGCTTTTACTCTAATTCGAGAGAACTCATCTATCTCTTTAATTGTCATGCTTTAACTCTCCTATAATATCAGCAAATTTAACACTCTCTCCCTCACTTAAATTATACTCTATTGCCCCTTTTTGACTAAGTATTACAATTGTAGAACCCATCTCAAACCAGCCAAACATTTCACCCTTTTTAAGCTCTATAGGTTTATCATAACTAAAATACACTTTACTTTTGCCACTATTTGTTTTAACTCTTGGCTCAAATGTTACAACCATTTTTCCAACATTTAATGCTCCAACTAAAACTATAAAGTGCTTATGCTCAAACCTATCAACTACCTCTAGCACAACTCTTTCATTCTCTAAATATAAATTTTTTTTATTTTTTAAAAGAGGCATATTCACAGGATAGAGTTTACCTGGAATATAAGTTAAACTTAATACCTTAACATCAAAAGGCATATGGTATCTATGATAATCTTTTGGTGAAAGATAGAAGTTACAATACTCTCCACCATCTAAAAAAGTGCTTTTATCTAATGCCCCAATTAGACTATTTGTATCATACTCCATCCCCTTTATTTGATAAGCAGTATGCTCTTTTATCTCTCCTAAAGCTATAACCTTACTATCACAAGGAGATATTACTGAATCTATCTTAGCATCAATTGTTGGCTCTTGCTTTAACTCTCTTATAAATAAATCTTTTAAACTTTTATAGCTATTAGCAGGAGCAAAATTACTCATATCTAAACCCATTAATTTTACATAACTACTATTTACAAAATTTTGAAACTTACTATTAAACTCTTTAGTGGCAAATTTACCAAATGCACTTGAAACTGCCGATGTAAAATGCCTCTTCATTAAGCTCCCTTCTCTTCATAGTGCTTTAGTGCATCTTGCATTAAGCTAATATGATAATTCTCTTGATAATTAATAAAATCAAAAAAGTCAGCCAACTCTTGACTATCTTTACCTACTGCTTCAGAGAGTTCTAAGCACTGCTCTTTTGCTGCTAACTCTTCATCTATTCCATCTTTTAAAAACTGCACAACATCTTCTACTTGATATAAAGATTTATGAATAACTCTTGGCACTCCCAAAATCCCCATTTCAGCCATCATCTGCCCAAAACTTTTTAAGTGAAAAAAGCTCTCATCAACCAAAATTTGAAATATCTTATTTAAAAAGTCATTATCACTATGAGCTTTTAGATAGTTATAAATCATAATTAACTCATACTCTTTATAGCTCTCTTCAAATAAAAAGAGTGTAAAAGCATCTGTCGCCTCTTTTGTTAGAGAGTAATCTTTATAAACTCTTTTAGAGTTAAATGCACTAACCTCTTCATCATCTATCTTAGAAACCACATCTTTTATGTAGCTTAAATCTTTATCTATTCTTCCTCTTAATGCTTCATCTTGTAAACTTACTAACATTAAATCAATACTGTTAATTCTATCAATTATATTATTTAAAATTACCTTTAATCTATCTACTTTAATTGGAATTGGCTCTCTGTTGTAATCATAATCAATATTGTGTTTTATTAAGCTCTTCTCTATCCAAGTAAAGTGCCTAAAGATAATATCACTAAAATCATTTAATACCCTTTTTGTTTCACCATCTTTACTCATAAAAGATGCCATTAAAACAACTAACCATAACTCATGTGTTTTTACTGATAATTCCCTCATTTTTGCTCCTCTTGTGTTGCATTAAATTCCTTTTCAGGAGAGCAGCTTTGCTCAATTTTATAAATTAAAGTTTTCTTTTCTCCCTTTTCTAAGCTAAGCTTAAACCCATCCATAGCAGCTTTAAGTGCAACTGCTACCATCTCACTACACGCTGCTTGTTCTGGAGGAACTTGCTCCAACATTCCTAAAGTAACTGCTACTAACTCTTCTGCTGTTAAAAAGCTTATCTCTTTTGCCTCTTTTGTAATTATTGAACCAGCAACTACCGTTGTCATACAAGCAATTGCTTCAAATTTTATATCTTCAATAAAAAAATCATCATCTTTTTTACTAACATTTAGATATATAATTACCTTCTCCCCATTTTGAGGATTCTCACCAATTCCAATACTATCAGCATCATCAATTCTTCCATAATTATTTGGACTAGACATATGCTCTATTAATTCATCATCTACATTAATCACTCTCAACCTTTAAAAACAAATTGCATTATTATACATTATATTAAACAATTTTTACTCTAATTTAGAAAAAAAATTATCTTTTTGGCAATGAAAATCTTAAATTTTCCATTTTTGGGTTATAATTACTATTAACTTTTACAATTGAGGATATTAAATGAATGCACAAAAAGTGATTTCTGGTTTTTTCATTATTTTAGCAATGACACTAAACTTTGGCTTTTTTTATGGAGATATAGATAATTTTTCTCACCATAGCCCATATGAACTCTTTGTTGCTATTGTTGTAAACTTTATTGCAACAATCTTAAAACTAGGAGATAAAACTCAACTAGGTTCTGTGCTTTTAGCAACTAGTTTAGTTGCAGATATTCAATTAATTGCTGCTGCTGTTGTTTGGGGTATATCACTATATGTAGCAGATAATGGCATACAAGATGGCGCTCAAATCATTGTTTCACTATCTGGTGGTGCATTATTGGCTAACTTTGTTTCTGTAATACTATTTATGGGTGATACTCTAAAATCAAAGCGTTAAACTATGCACTCAAATAATATTTTATGGATAATTATCCGCAGAATGCGGACACCATTTTTAGTTATTATTTTAACTTTCTCTATTACCATAATTGGATTGGTTTTAATTCCAGGAGTTGATGCAAACGGAAAACCTTACCATATGAATTTTTTAGATGCTTTTTATTTTGTTAGTTTTATGGCATCTACAATTGGTTTTGGAGAAATTCCTTATGAGTTTACATATGCCCAAAGACTATGGGTATTGTTTTCTATTTATGTTGCTGTAATTGGTTGGTTTTATGCAATAGGAACTCTCGTAGCACTTATTCAAGATAAAAAACTCTTAACTGAGTTAAAAATATCTAAATTTACAAAAAGAGTAGCTAGTTTAAAAGAGCCTTTTGTAATTATTTTAGGCTACAACCACACCACAAAAGAGTTAATAAATAAACTTAGTCAAGATGGAAAAAGAATTGTTGTAATAGATAAAAATCAAGATAAAGTCGATGAACTAGAGCTTGAAAACTTTATACCAGAAGTTTATGCCATAAGCGCAGATACTACTGCACCAGATACTCTTAGACTAGCAGGTATCAAAAAAAGAAACTGTAAAGCCTTAATTACCCTATTTGATAACGACTTTAAAAATACAAAAGTGGCTCTACTTGCAAAACTGCTTAATAAAAATATAAATATAGTAGTAAAATCAACTACAAAAGAGCAAACTGAACACTTAAGAAACTTAGGTATAAAAAATATAATTGATCCATTTTTGCTTGTTGCAAATAGGTTTGGATTAGCTCTAAGCAAACCAAATTTATGGATTTTAGAGATGCTTATTTTTGGACACGACTTATATATTAGAGATTACGAGGCACTGCCAAAGGGTAAATATATAATTTGTGGTTATGGAAGAATGGGGAAAGCACTAAGAGAAGCACTAGATAAAGCCAATGTTGAGTGTGCCTTTATAGATTTAAAATCTGCTGTGCATAAAAGCAAAAAACAGAGCGCAATATTTGGTGATGCAGAAGATTACAACACTCTTTTAGAAGCTGGAACAAAAGAGGCAAGTGCAATTATTTCGGCAACAAAAGATGATTTAATTAACCTAACTATTTTACTAACTGCTAAAAAAATTAATCCAAATATCTATACAATAGCAAGAGAAAATACTATTGATGATATTACAATTTTTAACTCTGCAAAAATAGATAGAGTATATATTTTAGAAGAGATAATATCAGAACATGCTCATAAGCTTGTATCAAAGCCTTTAACATACAGATTTTTACAAGAGATATACAAACAAAGTGATGAGTGGGGAAAAAATTTAACCAATAAATTAAAAAAAGAGACAAACTATAATCCAGAAATTTTTGAGATAAGAGTAGTAAAATCTCAGGCATTTGCCTTAACAAACTACTTAAAAGATGGTCATAGCGTAAATTTAGGACTACTAGCTAGATCTTTAGAAGATAGAACTAAAAGATCAAATATTCTATTTTTAATGGTAAAAAATAGAAAAGAAGAGGTTACCCTACTTCCTGATGATAATTATGAAGTAAAGGTAAGCGATAGGATATTAGTAGCCTCTACATATGAAGCAAAAAATGACTTTTTAACGCTAATTAATAACTACAATGAGTTTTTCTATGTAGTTGAAGGACATGACTATAAATTTGGTATTTTAAATAAACTCTTAAAGGATTAAAATGGCTAATACATTAATAATTGGTGCTGGTGGTGTTGGAAATGTAGTTGCTTTTAAGTGTGCAATGAATGTTGAAACATTTGGAAATATTACACTTGCAAGTAGAACTAAAGCAAAGTGCGATGCAATTGCAAAGAATGTTAAAGATAAAGTAGGCGTTGAAATTGCTACTGCACAAGTAGATGCTGACAATATAATTGAACTTGTAGAGTTAATAAAAAAAACAAATGCGGATATTGTTATAAATGTTGCCCTACCTTACCAAGATTTAACAATTATGGATGCTTGTATAGAGTGTGGGGTAGATTACCTTGATACTGCAAACTATGAACACCCAGATTTAGCAAAGTTTGAATACAAAGAGCAGTGGGCTAGAGATAAAGCATTTAAAAATGCTAATATTATGGGGCTACTTGGTAGTGGTTTTGACCCTGGAGTTACAAATCTATTTTGTGCATATGCCCAAAAGCACTATTTTGATGAAATTCATACAATTGATATCTTAGATTGCAACGCAGGAGATCACGGATACCCTTTTGCCACCAACTTTAATCCAGAGATAAATTTGCGAGAAGTTAGCGCAAATGGCAGATATTGGGAAAATGGGGAGTGGATAGAAACTAAACCTATGGAGATTAAGCAAGTTTGGGACTATCCAGAAATAGGAGAAAAAGATAGTTACCTTCTATACCATGAAGAGATGGAGAGCTTAGTTAAGCATATAAAAGGTTTAAAAAGAATTAGATTTTTTATGACTTTTGGAGAGAGTTATCTTACACATATGAAGTGTCTTGAAAATGTAGGAATGCTAGGTATTGAGCCAGTTGAACACCAAGGACAAAAGATTATTCCAATAGAGTTTTTAAAAACCCTACTCCCAGACCCAGCAACACTAGGAGAGCGCACAAAAGGTAAAACAAATATAGGTATAGTAGCTCACGGAATTAAAGATGGCAAAGAAAAAACAATTTACATTTACCAAGTAAGCAACCACGAAAAGTGCTACCAAGAAGTATTAAGCCAAGCAGTTAGCTACACAACAGGCGTTCCTGCAATGATTGGAGCTAAATTAATGCTAGAGAAAAAGTGGTGGAGAGCTGGAGTTTATAACATAGAAGAGTTCGACCCAGACCCATTTATGCAAGAGCTCAACACCCAAGGATTACCATGGCAAATAAAAGAGCTTAAAAGCCCAAATGAAT
>JAMONW010000114.1 GCA_027066355.1 Campylobacteraceae bacterium | reverse complement strand
CTACTCTAATAATAAAGCAAAAGTTATTTTTGATAAAGATGAGATAAAGCTATCTAAAATAATTGAGACAATTCGTGCAATTGGATATAATGCTTTTCCTTATGACCCAGCTATTGCAGAAGAGAAGGCAAAAAAGCTTAGAAATGAATACTATACTCGTATTTTAGTAGGTATCTTTGCTACAATGAATATTATGTGGATTGCAATTGCACAATATACTGGCTATTTTACAGGGATGGAAGCTAGTAAAAAAAATATTTTAAACATTGCGGAGTTTGCTTTAGCAACACCTACGCTTTTTTATAGTGGCTGGATATTTTTTAGGGGTGCTTATTATGGACTAAAAAATAAGTTTATAAATATGGATGTGCTTGTAAGTTCTGGAGCAACTTTAGCCTATATATACTCTATTTGGGCAATGATAACTCAAAAAGGAGAGGTATATTTTGATTCTGTTACAATGATTATAACCTTTGTTTTAGTAGGTAAATATTTAGAGATTTTAAGCAAAAAAAGAGCTGTTGATACGCTAGATAAAATTATTGGCACAACTCCAACAGAGGCTTATAGTATTGATGATGATGTATTAAAGCCAATTGAAAATATAAATGTTGGAGAGATTTTGCAATTAAGACCTGGTGAAAAAGTTGTAATTGATGGTATTGTTACAAAGGGTGAAGCTTTAATTGATACAAGTGCACTAACTGGAGAGAGTGCACCAGTGCTTAAAAAGAGAGGTGATGAGATATTAAGTGGAACAATAGTAATAGATAGCCCACTTGAGTATAAAACTACAAAAAGAGCCAATGACTCTTTGTTATTTACAATAAATGAACTTCTAAATGATGCAGTTACAAAAAAACCACATATTGAGCAATTAGCAAACCAAGTAAGTGGATACTTTAGTGTTACAATTTTAGCAATTGCAATATTTACATTTTTGGGATGGTATTTTATAGCTGGTAGTGGCTTTGAAAAATCCTTAATTATATCTATTAGTGTAATTGTTATTGCTTGTCCATGTGCTTTGGGTTTAGCAACACCAATGGCAACATTAGTTGGTATTTCACGCTTGGCAAAAGATGGAATTTTATTTAAAGAGGCAAGTAAGCTTGAAACAATGGCAAAAGCTACACTACTTGCTATAGATAAAACAGGCACTATAACAGTAGGAAAGCCAAGGGTTATAAATTTTAAAAAATATTCAGAATTTGATGTTAATGATTTATATAGTTTAGTAAAAAATTCAAATCATCCAATTAGCAAAGGAGTTTTGGATTATTTAAAAGAGCATTATAATATATTAAAAGATGTAGAATTAAAAGATTATAAAGAGATTCAAGCAAAGGGTATAGTTGCAAGAAATAGCAACTCTATTTTACTTGGTGGAAATTTGGAACTTTTAAAATTAAATAGAATTGAATTTGATTATAAAAGTGATAATTCACTATATGTTTTTGCAAAAAATGGTGAAGTATTAGCACTTTTTGAATTAAAAGATGCTATAAAAGAGGGTGCCAAAGAGTTTATAGATTCAATCCACAATTTAGGTATTAAAATAGCAATGCTAACAGGTGATAGAGAAGAGGTAGCAAATGATATTGCAAAAGAGCTTGGAATAGATGAAGTTAAGGCAAATTTACTACCTCAAGATAAAGCAGAAATTATAGAGAATTATCACAAAAGCGGGGAAGTTGTAGTTATGGTTGGAGATGGAATAAATGACTCTATTGCATTGGCAAAGAGTAATATTGCAATTGCAATGGGAAGTGGAGCTGATGTGGCAGTAGATGTTAGTGATGTTGTGCTTTTAAATAACTCTTTATTATCTTTAAAAAGGGCATTTGTAATAAGTAAAAAAGTATTTAAAACAATTAAGCAAAGTTTGGGCTTTAGTTTAGTATATAATATAATTGTTGTTCCACTTGCTGTTATGGGTTATGTAACTCCACTTATTGCTGCACTCGCAATGAGTTTAAGTTCTTTGGTGGTTGTAAGTAATTCGTTTAGAATTTATAAGTTTAAGGTTGAGTAGTTTTTGCTTTGCAAAAACGCTTAGAGCTTAGGGCTAAAAGTATAGAGTTTTTTTAATAGTTTGCTCTAAGCTCTTTGCTCTGAGCTTTAAGCTAAAACCGGAGGTTTTTTATGAGTGATAATGTAATAGTTTTAATGATTGGTATATCAACTGCACTTGGTGCATTTGGGCTTTGGGCGCTTATTTGGGGTGTTAAGACTGGGCAGTTTGATGATACAGAAAAATTTTTAGATGGCGCAAGATTTGATGGTGATGAAGAGTTAAAAGATGCAGTTATGATGGAGCAGAAGAAAAAAGAGGCACTTAAACGCAAAAAAGAGAAGGCAAAAGAGAGAGAAAAAAACTATATGCCAGTAGATTAAGGAAATTAATGGATTTATTTGATTTTGATTTTAGTAAAGAAGAAGATAAACAAGATGAGGTTAATAAGTTAAATAGTGGATATAAATTAATTTTTTTTGATACCGAAACAACAGGTGCTAAAAGTGATGACCAAATTATAGAAATAGGCTCAATAGTAGAAGATAGTGAAGGTAATTATGAACAGTATGAAGAGCTTTGTGCAACAAGTAATGGCAAATTAATTCATCCTGAAGCAATGGTAACGCATGGTATTAGAAATGAAGATTTAAAAGGGTGTAAAAATTTTCAAGAGAGTAGCTTCTATAAAGATTTAGCTAAGTTAAATAACCCCGCAAATTATTTAATTGCACACAACTTGCCATTTGATTTAGCAAGATTAGAGTATTATGGGTTTAACTCAAACTTAAAACATATAGATACTTTGCAGTGTGCAAAACATCTTTTTGAACTTGGAGAGAGTTTAGGAGAGTATGAATATGAATTGCCAAACTATAAGCTTCAAACTTTTAGATATATTTTATTTAGTAAAAAAGATGAAATTTATAAGGCTAAAAAGTATGATGTAAAGTTAGATGCACATAGAGCAATTGGTGATGTAGTTGTATTAAAAATGTTTTTTCAAAAACTACTTAAACGCACAAATTTAGAGGGTGTTGAAGCGCTAGATAAGCTAGTAGAACTTAGTGCAAAACCAGTTTTAGTTAAAAAGTTTAATTTTGGTAAATATAAGGGGCGCTTAATTAAAGATGTTTATATTCAAGACCCAGGATATATTGAGTGGTTGTATAAAGATATATCAAAACAAAAAAAGAGTGGTGAAAAGATAGATAAAAACCTATATGAAACATTAAAAGAGGTAATTGGAAAATGATAGGAATTGTAAATTACAATATGGGCAATTTAGGTTCTGTGTTAAATGCTTTTGAAAAAGTTGGTGCAAAGGCTAAGCTTGTTAATAATCCCCAAGAACTTAAAAAGTATGATAAAATAAATTTACCTGGAGTTGGTGCTTATGGTGATGCAATGGAGCATTTAAACAAAAGTGGAATGAAAGAGGCAATTTTAGAGTATGCAAAAAGTGGAAAATATATTTTAGGAACATGCCTTGGAATGCAGCTTTTGTTTGATAAAAGTCAAGAGTTTGGAGCAAATGAGGGCTTAGGATTAATAGAGGGTGAAGTAGTAGCATTTGATAGGAGTAAGTTTGACAACCCAGAGCTAAAAGTCCCACATATGGGTTGGAATGAGATGTTTGTGCAATTTGATGATAATATTTTAAATGGCTTACCAAAAGATTTTTACCTCTATTTTGTCCATTCATACCACGTAATTTGCGATGATAAGTATGCACTTGGTAAAACACTATATGGCTATGAGTTTGTAAGTGCTGTTAAAAAAGAGAACATCTATGGCTTTCAACCCCACCCAGAAAAGAGCCACGAAATTGGGCTTAAGATTTTAGAGAATTTCGTAAGCCTTTAAGGAGCAATTATGAGTGAGCATTTTATAAAAGAGATTGAGATTAAAGATTATAAACTTTTTAAAGACTTTAAAGCCGAGGGCTTTGGAAGAGTTAATCTAATTGGCGGAAAAAACAATGTTGGAAAAACTGCTTTTATGGAGGCTTGTTTTTTAACTGATGCATTAAGTAAAAGTAGTATAAATTTTATATCAGCTCTTTTTACTGTTGAAAGCACTAGGAAAATATTAACTGACTTAAATCAAAAAGTTTTGTATGATATTTTAAAGAGAATTGCTCCTTTAAAGCTACAACTTAATAATGGATATAAGGTAGAATTAAAATATGAAGACAATAGACTTAAACTAAATTTAACTACTAATGAAGAAACTATCGATTTAGACAATATGGGAAAGCCAGAACTGTATGTAAAGTTGTTAGTTAGTTTTATTACAAGCAATAGTATAAATTGTTCACAGATAAATACTAATGAGGATTTTTTAAATATTTTATATGATGGAGTAAAAAAACTTAGAAAAAGAGAAGAATTAAATTTAATTATTAATAGATTCGATAAAGATATAATTGAAATTGATATAATTGAAAATAATTTTCAATTATATTCTAAATCTAGAAAAAAGTGGATCAGTATAACCGAATATGGAGATGGAGTAAAATATTATATAGCTTATATATCAGCTATATGGAGTTTTAGAAATAATATTATTTTTATAGACGAGATAGAAAACGGCATACACTATACAAATTTCGATAAACTATGGGAGTTGATCTTAACTCTATCAAAAGAGCAAAATGTTCAAGTTTTTGCTACTACTCACTCTAAAGAGTGTATAGAAAGTTATGCAAGAGTTGCAAAAAAATTAGAAGATAAAGAGATAGCATTTATAGAGATGGGAATAAATAAATATAATAAACCAAGAGCTATTGTTATGGATAGTGAAAGATTTTTTAGAGAGCTAGAAACTGGCAATGAGGTTAGAGGATGGTGATTTTTATTGTAGAAGGAATTACTGATAAAGAGTTTTTTGAGGATTTTTTAAATAGTTTAAATATTGAAAAAACTAAATATGAATTTAAAATTTTTGAAGGTAAAGACAATATATTTAAGTTAAGCCATTTTTTATATGATGAAATTGAAAAAGAGCTTGATATTGTAGAGAAGATTTTTATAGCAGTAGATGCAGATGATCCAAAAGATGAGTGTCCAATTAGAGGATATAAGAAAACAGAAGAGAAGTTAAAAGAGTTAATTGAAAATTTAGCTTTTGAGTTACCAATAGATTACTTTATATTTAGTGATAAAAATAGAGAAACAGGGTATTTAGAGAGTTTTTTATTATCTGTTTTAGACAATGAACAACAAGAGTGTATAGAGCAGTTTAGAGATTGTTATCAATATGAATTAAATGATAAATGGGTATTTAATAGTTTTTACAAACAAAAAAAGTATCCTTTTGATTACAATCATCCAAACTTTAACGAATTAAAACAAAAACTAACAAACTTATTTAAGGAAGAGTAATGACAATACTACCAGCAATTGATTTAAAAGATGGACAAGCAGTGCGTCTAACAAAGGGGCTTATGGATACGGCTAAGATTTATAGTTCTGAGCCTTGGCAGGTTGCAAAGCGTTTTGAAGAGCTTGGGAGTAAGTGGGTGCATTTGGTGGATTTAAACGGTGCATTTGCAGGAGAGCCTAAGAATTTAGAGCAAATTAAAAAGATTAGAGAAAATACCAATTTAAAACTTGAACTTGGTGGTGGAATAAGAGATGAAGATACTATAAAGATGTATCTTGATTTAGGGATTGATAGATTGATTTTAGGCTCTATAGCAGTTAAAAACCCTGATTTTGTAAAAGAGATGGCACTCAAGTATCCAATTGTGGTAGGAATTGATGCAATTGATGGATTTGTAGCGGTTGAGGGTTGGGCTAAGACAAGTGAGATGAAAGCTACTGATTTAGCAAAAAAGTTTGCCTCTTGCGGAGTTGAGGCAATTATTTGCACTGATGTAAGTCGCGATGGTATGATGAGTGGAGTAAATATTGAATTTACCAAAGCTATAAAAGAGGCAAGTGGCATTGAGACAATTGCAAGTGGAGGGCTAAAGGATATTAATGATATTAAAGCTTTGCTTGAAGCTGGTATTGATGGAACAATTGTTGGCAAAGCCTTTTATGAAGGGACTTTGGATTTAGATGAAGCGTTTAGGTTAGTTTCAAAAAGCTAGGTTTTTTGAAACTAGCTTAGAGCTAAGAGCATAGAGCGTAGAGCTTGGTTTATAAAGGAATTAAATGGAAGATAGTTATATAGAGTTTAAGGTTACTACAAATCCGGAGTTTGTGGAGCTTTTAGGTGATTTTGTTGCTACAGTTACTAATGAGGCGGTTGAGTTTGGAGAGGATTTTGTAATTTTAAGAACTACAAATGACACTTTAGAGCTTGAGCAAAAGTTAGATGCACTAAAAGATACTATCGAGCTTAGTTATCAAAAAGAGGAAAAAGCAAATATTGATTGGATTAAGAAGTATCAAGATAGTGTGCAACCAATTGAAGCAGGGGAGTTTTATGTATATCCCTCTTGGTATGAGCCAAAGAAGGGAAAAATTAATATTTTAATAAATCCTGCACTTGCTTTTGGTTCTGGGCATCATGCTACTACATTTAGTTGTTTAGGTGCAATTAGTAAATATGTAAAAAGAGGAGATACACTACTTGATGTTGGTTGTGGTAGTGGTATTTTAGCACTTGCTGGGGCATATAAAGGAGCAGAGGTTGATTTATGCGATACTGACCCCTTAGCAGTTGATAGTGCAAAAGAGAATTTTGAACTAAATAATCAAACATATAATAAAATTTGGGAAGGTTCAGTAAATAAAACTAATCAAAAATATGATATAGTAGTAGCAAATATTATAGCTGATGTATTAAAAATCTTGGCAAATGAGCTAAAAAATCGAATAAAAGCTAATGGATACTTAATACTTTCAGGAATTTTAGATAAAAAAGAGACTATAGTTACAAACGAATTTAGTGATTTAGTTTTAATTCAAAGAGTCGCTAAAGATGAGTGGGTAACTCTAATTTATAAAGGATAAAAATGGCACAAAATAGTAATAATGATAATAATAACAACAATAACTTTTTTAAAGATAATCCATTAATTGCATTTGCAATATTCTCTATTGTAGTTATTTTAATATTTAAAGCAGTTGTTGGCACACCAGAAGGTATGACAACATTAAATACAGGCAATAAAACAGTAGTTCAAACTAAAAAAGTTAGCTATTCTGATATTAAAAACTTAGTAAAAGAGGATAAAATTAGTGAGCTTAAAATTACACCAACAGTAATTGAAGCAATTGGAAAAGGTGATGGTAGGGTAACAAGATATGTAGCAGAAAAAATTCCAGCAAGTGATCCAACATTTGTGAAGCTTTTGGATGAGCATAAAGTTAAATATATTGGAGTAATGGGTGGTGGAATTGTAGCAGAGTTAATTAGTTCAGTTTTGCCAATTTTAATTTTCTTTGCAATTTGGATATTTTTGGCTAAAAAGATGAGCAAAGGTGTAGGTGGTGGAATACTTGGCGTTGGAAAAGCTGGAAAGCTTATTAATTCTGAAAAGCCAGATGTAAAGTTTGATGATGTAGCAGGAGTTGATGAAGCCAAAGAAGAGGTTAAAGAGATAGTTGACTTTCTTAAATATCCAGAGCGCTACATTGAGCTTGGAGCAAAAATTCCAAAAGGTGTGCTTCTTGTAGGACCTCCTGGAACTGGTAAAACACTTTTAGCAAAGGCAGTTGCAGGAGAAGCAAGTGTGCCATTTTTCTCAGTAAGTGGAAGTAGTTTTATAGAGATGTTTGTAGGTGTTGGGGCTAGTCGTGTAAGAGATTTGTTTGAACAAGCTAAAAAAGAGGCACCTAGCATTATCTTTATAGATGAAATAGATGCTATTGGAAAAAGCAGAACTGCAGGTGGTCCAATGGGTGGAAATGATGAGAGAGAGCAAACTCTAAATCAGCTTCTTGCAGAGATGGATGGTTTTGGAACAAATACTCCTGTAATTGTTTTAGCTGCAACTAACCGCCCAGAGGTGCTTGACCCTGCACTTCTTAGGGCAGGTAGATTTGATAGACAAGTGCTTGTTGATAAGCCAGATTTTGAAGGAAGATTACAAATTTTAAAAATTCACTCTAAAGATGTTAAACTTTCACCTGAAGTTAATTTAGAAGAGATTGCAAAAGCAACTGCAGGACTTGCGGGAGCAGATTTAGCAAATATTATAAATGAAGCAGCACTTCTTGCTGGTCGTGCAAACAAAAAACAAATTGAACAAAAAGATTTAATGGAAGCAATTGAGAGAGCTTTTGTAGGCTTAGAGAAGAAAAACCGCAAAATTAATGAGCTTGAGAAAAAGATTGTAAGCTACCACGAAAGCGGACACGCACTTATGGCAGAGCTTACAAAAGGTGCTACTAGAGTTACAAAAGTTTCTATTATCCCAAGAGGCTTAGGTGCTTTAGGATATACACTGCACCTACCAGATGAAGAGAACCGCTTTTTAAAGCAAAAACATGAGCTTATGGCTGAGGTTGATGTTCTTCTTGGTGGTCGCGCTGCTGAAGAGATTTTTGTAGGCGATATAAGCACGGGGGCTGGAAACGACTTGCAAAGAGCAACAGATATTTTAAAAGATATGATTACAAAATATGGTATGAGTGATGTAGCAGGACTTATGGTGTTAGAGCAAAGTAGCGGTGGTGCTTTTTTAGGTGGAGGACAAAGTATTAAAGATTATAGTGAAAAGATGGCTGAAGCTATTGATGAAAAAATAAAATCTATACTTGATGAACGCTACAACTTTGTAAAAGATACCCTAAAAGAGTATGGTGAAGCAATTGAAAATATGACTGCTGAACTACTAGATAAAGAGGTAATAGAGGGTAGCAAAGTTAGAGAAATTATAGAAGAGTTTGAAAAAGAGCATGGCAAAGAGTCAAGATTAGCTCATAGAGATATTGTAGCAAAAGAGGAAGAGGCAAAAGAGAAGCAAGATTAATAAGCTCTTTCTTGCTATTGTTTATATTTAAACTTTCAAAATAAGATATTAGACTATATCAATTTACTTTAACCTAGAATATTTAAAGTCTTTTGTATAATTAATTTTAGCAGGAGA
>JAMONW010000113.1 GCA_027066355.1 Campylobacteraceae bacterium | reverse complement strand
TATTACATTTCCATTGCTATCTGTTGTTTGGCTACTTAAGAAACCAAGAAGTGAGCGGCTAACCATAAGGCTAGGTGAACCAAAATTACCAGCCATACTAAATAGCCCTTTTGTTGTAATTTTACCACCCTCAAAACCATATTTTAAACCAACATTTCTAGCTTTTGCAAGATTTATCTCTACAATTTTAGCTTTTACATAAACTTGCGGTTTTGCAACATCAATTTTTCTAATAACTGCTTTAATATTTTTATATTGATCAGGAGTTGCTAAAACAATTAGAGCATTTCTCTCTTTATCTCCAACAACCATAGCTTTTGTAGCTGCTTTATTCTTTTTAGCAGCAGCTGCTTTTACTGGTGAAGCTACAGGCATATTATTCATTTGTGCCACAAGCTTACCGATAATTTTTTCCATCTCTTCAACATCAGAGTTATTAAGAGGAATTACATACATCTTTTGTTGAATTGACTCACCCTTAACATCTAGCTTTTTAACATATTTTAATAGTTTATCAACATTCTTCTTTTTACCAACCATAATTAGAGTATTTGCAGCATCATCTTTAAGCACCCCAACCTTTTCACTAGATATTGTTTGAGGGAAAAGAAGCTTTGCCATAGTGTTTACATTTTGATAAATATCTTTAACTGCTGCATTTTTAAGTTTAATTATTGTTGTTCCTTTGCGACCCTCTGACTCAATAGATTCAATTAACTTTTGCACACTCTTTAGAGTTTTAGGAAGTGCAGTAACTGCTAACATATTGTTTGCTTTAAATGAAATTACTTTTGCATTTCTAGGGAGTAGAGGCTTTATTTTTGCTCTAATTACAGCAGCGTTAGAGTATTTTAGAGGAAATAGCACTGTTTTCATTAACTTACCTGAAACTTTTTTGCTAACATCTAGCCCAGAACTTGCTGCTTCATTTGCTTTTACAACTTCTAAAAAATCACCGTGGTCTATTAGTGCATAACCTTTACTAGCCAAAATTGAGTTTGCTAGTGAGAATAGTGAACTCTTTTTAATTGGTTTAGTAGATACAAAATCAACCTTACCATTTATTTGCCCATTTATTAAGACATTTTTACCTGTAACTTTACCAATATACTTTACAAATTGGTCAAGTTTCATATTGTTAAAATTAACATTTATCATCTCTTCTGCATTTATTGTTGCAACTGCTAATAGTGCTATTAATATTGTTTTTTTAATGAACTTCATACTCTAACTCCTTAATTTCATTTCCTCTTTTTATTGTAATTGTAGCTGCACTTAGTGAATCAGCATTCCTAAAAAACTCTAACGGCACCTTAAAGTTATCAAGAGGTTCACCATTTATAGCTGTGAGTATATCTCCTCTTTTTAAACCTAGTTTATCAAAATCGCTACCTTTTCTAATAAAGCTTATTCTAAAGCCATTTAATTTACCATTTTGCATATTTGGAACAGCATCTATATTTCTTCTAATTGCTCTAAAATCGCCTTTATATTTATTAAATAGAGTTTTTGGAATAATAGTTGTTCCATCCTCTACTCTTGGCTCAATCTTGTTATTAGCGCTCTCTTTTGCTTTGCTTGGCTCTATAGTTGTAATTGGATTTGAGTTACTAGAACTACTATTTTGTTGCTTGTTTGCTCCCTTTTTATATAAATCTAATTTATACTCTTTGCCATTTTTGCTAAAAATTGCATATGTTGGGAATAACTTTGTAAATTTATAACCTGCCAACTCTTCATTAAGTGCTAGAGCATAGCTTTTTCCTTTATATACTACAATTATAACCTTTCTATCTTTAGCATTATATAAACCTGTTAGGGTAAATTTAGTAAACTCTTCTGGTTTTTTCTTAACTACAACTTTTGGCTTATTTATTGTTGGTTTTTTTGTAACTACTTTTGGTTTATCTTTTTTAGATGCTAAAGAGTAGTGATAATATAGTTTTTTTAATCCACTCTTTTTAGGCAAATCTTCACCTGTTTTTGGTAGATATTTATACTCTAAAGCTACCCAGAAAGATTTTGCAATTAGTAGTCCTAAAAGTATTGCTATAACTATACCAAAAATACTCTTTTTAGATTTTTGACTCATAGAACCACCCTTTCTTCCCTTTTTTAAGGAACTTTTTAATTGAATTTATATCTTTTGGCTCAACTATATCAATATGTATAATTTTTGATTTTAAATCTATATACCCACTAGCTACTCCAAAATTTCCATCTATATTTAACTTAATATAGTATGGTTTAAAGATTGTATGGTTAGCAACTAATGAGTTAATAGATATATTCAAAAAGTTCTTTGCAACATTTAAAAGTTCAATATTTTCTGCTTTTAGTCTATTTACAAAAAGTAGAGGTTTAAGCTCTACAACAGAGGCTCTTGCAACATCTACTCCTCTAAAATATACAACTGGATGTAAAATTTTTAATGCAGCTGGGTTACTTTTTATCTCTTCATTATCTATTACTATGCCTTGTTTTTTCAGTAACTGCTCTGCCTTATAATAAAGCTCAACTTTTGGCATAAATACAATAAAGCCAACTATTATAAACAAAAGAGTAAATATACTATTTCTTACCAAACGCATGTGCACTCCAAATCAAAGTTATCACCACTTTTTACAACAGATAACTTTCTAAATTCTAACGGTAAATTAGCTAGTTTTGAAAGAACTCTATTTAACTCCCTATCACTTAGTGAAACTAATTTAATTTCAGCTTTATTTCGCTTTACTAAAAAGTTCTTTTTTTTGCTTGAAGGAATAGAGTTTATAACTCTTGTTAATTTACTTTTCATTCCTTTAGCACCCCAAAGAGCTTTTAAATCTGCAACATAAGCTATTTGAGTGCGCTCATCTTTTATATTTTGAAGAGAGTTGGCAAAACTCTTTTTTTGGCTAAAGTCAAAAGCAACAGAGCCTATTAAAAATAGTATGCTAAGGGCTATTAATATCTTACTTTTACTCATTTTAGCACCCCTTCTACCTGAACTTTATTGCTTCCTAGCTTTGTTGCTTTTAAATTGATTGTTTTTGCAATAGATAAAATATGATTTATCTCATTTGGCTCTACATTAAACTGAGCAACCAATTTATTACCCTCTATATTTAATTTCTCTAAAACACTCTTTTTGCTTGAGAGTTGGCTATATTTATTTAAAAGTTCTCTAATTGAGCGCTCTCTTTTTTCTATTTTTTCATATTTATTTTTAATACTATCTCTAATCATTTTCCCCTGAAGAGATGGATTATTGCTAAGTAAATTAGCAGTTTTTTCCTCTTCTTGTTTTAGGGCTTTTTTATAGCTTATGCCCTCTACTATAAATGCAATTGCAATAAGAGATAATAAAACCGATACTATTATAGAGTTTTTATCTAATTTACTATCTTTAGATGATTTTGAAGCAAGATGAAACTTAAATGCCTTTTTGGGTCTTAATTTGCTTGTAAATTTAGCATAATTTTGGCTTGTTAGCATAGAGCGAGGAACTATTGTTGCTTTTCCATCTATTAATGTTAAGGCGTTTTTTTCATCTACACCAACTGGCACTTTAACTAAAATATCTTTTAATTGGTCTGCAAAGTATATATTTCCTATTTTATTTGCATCTATTTTACAACAACTCTTTAAAAACTCCTCTATCTCTTTTGGAGAGTATGCAAAAAGTTGCCAAGAGTTAGCATCTTTTTTAACAAAATATTCATAGATATTATTTGTTGGCAAAGAATCTTCTAAAATAGAAGGGGCTAATTTTTTAGCTTGAAAACTATATTTTACTGGTAATTTCTCGATTTTAGAAATATAAAATTCAGGTGATAACAAAAGGTCATATTTACTAGCTTTTGGTATGCTATTTAAACCTTTATGTAAAAGTATCAACTTACCATTACTACTTAACATACTCAAACCCCTCTACCTTTCCATTGGTATAGTTAAATTTAAAAGAGTAACTACCCTTTCCAAAACTGTAATTTACATTGCAAGTTAATGCCACAACTGCTCCCTTTGCAAATAGTTTAGAGTTATAAAGTTCAATATCTAAACCATTATCTAATATAAACTTTTTTAAATAACCACTTTTAAAATCTTCATCAACTATCTGCTCATCAATATTAAATATAGTTGAAATTAATTTAGAGCTTAAAAAGTTTCCATCAATTGCGCTATACTCTTTTCCAAAGCTATAGTAGCTACTCCAGTTGGCGCTATATACTTTGAAATCTTCTGTTTTTAGCGCATAACTATCTAAAACTTTTCTAAAATCAATCCAACTAAAAAAATTTTTTGCTCTTTTTAATCTAGCCTCTATACCAAAATTAAAGGCTTGTTTACTATCTATAGCTTTTGTAATCATAGCTTTTAACAGAGATTCATCTTTAAATCTATTTTTTAAAGCTATCTCATCAAAAACTTGATTAGCTAAACTTAATTGCGCCTCTTTACTTGCACCTTTATTGCTAGAGAGCCAAGTAATTGGAATTGCAGCATGTGCTGGAGCACAAGCAACCATTACCTTAAAAGGACCCTTTTTCTCACTAACTGCTAGTGGAGTATCATAAATTCTTTTAAGTGTTCCAACTGATGGCTTTTTGCCAACAAATTTGGCAACTGCTTTTGATGCATCAGCATAAATTAAGTTTGCCTCTATTAAAGCAGCCTTGTCTTCGGCTTTTAAACGCGCTTTACTAAGGTATCCAAAAGTTATGCCAACTAGAGCTAACATTGCAACAATAACAGCTAATGTAATAAATAGTGTAATTGCTGAACGCTTTTTAACCATTTCCAAGCTCTTTTATACTAAAATTATGAAACATATTTAATACATATATATAATGGTATTAAAAAGTTCATATGAACTAATATTATTATAATAAAACTTTAAAAAGGATGAATTTATGTCAAAAGATATAAAAATTAAGCAAAAAAGGGTAAAAAAGGGATTTACCTTACTTGAATTACTTGTTGTAATTGGTATTTTAGGTCTATTAGCGGCATTTGTTGTTCCAGCAATTGTAGGTAAAGGTGATGATGCAAAGAGAGATTTAGTTTGCACACAAATGAACTCAGTTTCACAAGCTCTTGATATGTTTAAAATGGATAACGGAATGTATCCAGATACTGAAGAGGGTTTAAAAGCACTAGTTAGCAATCCAGATGCAGATAAGTATCCAGCATACTCAAATAGTCCATATATGAAGCGTATTCCAAAAGACTCTTGGGGGCAACCTATACAATATATTAAAACTGGTAATTCATTTGAATTAATTAGTTTTGGTCCTGATAGAAAAGAGGGTGGAGAGGGCAATAACGCCGATATAAAATACTCTCAATGCAACAAATAAAAAAATTAAGAGGCTTTACTCTGCTAGAGCTTCTTGTAGTAATACTTTTAATGGGTTTACTAACCTACTTTGTATTTGCTACACCCCAAAAGGTGCAAAAACCAAAAGAGAAAGTAACTATTGCTACCCTACCTCATTTTATTCAAAAAAATTTAAGTGGAGATGGAGAGCTTGTGTGTATTGATAATTGCAAAAGTTGTGAGTATTTAACAAGTAACTCTAAGCCTCAAAGTATCTCTGCTTTACCATTTATAAAAAATGTTGTTGGAGAGTATATAATTGATAGTGGAAATAATCCTGCAAGAGTTGATTTAGGCAGGTATAAAGACAAAAAAGTTTGTATGCGTTTGCGCCACTATCAAAATGGCTCAATTTCTCAAGTAATTTTAGATATGGGTGATAAGGTGCTATTTTTACCATCATATTTTGGCGATGGAAAAGAGTTTGGCTCTGTAAATGAAGCAGCTGATTGGTGGCTTAAAGATAGCCAAGGCAAATTAAGAAGTAGAGGAGATTGGTATTGAAAAAGGCATTTACAATAATGGAGATAATTGTATCTGTATTGATAATTGCTATAGTTACGCTAACTTTAGCAAAAATAAATAAGCAAAATGTAAATATGGTAAATTATGTAACAACAAGATTGCAAAATGAGTTAAGCAATACCCTATTTTTACACCCTGAAGCATTTAAGTATAATAAAAGTAAAAAAGATGCATATACTCTACTTCACAATATGAAAATTAAAAATGATAGTGCAAAAGCTTATTTAAAAAAGATAACAAGAGAGATTTACACAGATACAGATATTCCAATAGAAAAAATACCTATACCAATACAATTAAATGCAATTATGCTAAAGAGTGAATTTTCTACTAGATATTACAGAATTAGTATGTGATTATTAGGTGTTAGGGGTTAGTTAGGAATAAAACACTCTTTTACTTTTTAGTTAAATAGAGTCGTTATGCTAAACAAACTTTGATATCTGTGAACTTACAAATTCTGTCATGCTGAACAAGTTTTGGCATCTCAAAGGTTATAAGTGCTTGAATATTTTGGAGATCCTGAAACAAGTTCAGGATGACCGGTTTTGTCATGCTGAATTTAGTTCAGCATCTCAAAGGTTATAAGTGCTTGAATATTTTGGAGATCCTGAAACGAGTTCAGAATGACCGGTTTTGTCATGCTGAATTTATTTCAGCATCTCTGAGGTTGCGACTGCATGAAAGTAAGATCCTGAAACAAGTTCAGGATGACACAAGAGATGAAACAAGTTTAGGATGACACAAGAGATGAAGCAAGTTCAGGATGACTTGTGGTTGAGTGTGCAAGACTCCAAGAGAAATTCAGGATAACAGATATGCTATATAAATAAGCAAAAGAGTTAAAGTAATTATTAGTGATTGGGTTTTAGGTGTTATGTTTTAGATTTTAGTGGGTAGGTGTTAGTGGTTTGCTTGGTTTTGAGGTTATTCCCACAAAGTGGGAATTTTAAGTTAAATTATTTAACTTTTAAATCTTTACTCCATTGCTCCATTACACCATGAAGTGTTTCGTTTGGTGCTTCCATAAATTCAATTACATACTTTTCTTCTAATTCACACACTGCTATACTTCTAGGTCTAACTGCCGCTACTTTTGTATTTGGAATCTCTTTTCCAAAGCAAAATATTACATTTTTAATATCTTTAATTTCTGGATTAATTTTTGCATCTGCCAAGCTTGAAGTGTGAGCATAGTGGTCAAAGATAGCAATAAATTTTGCAATTGGATGAGCCTCTATTTTAGCTTTGAAATACTCTACAATTTCATCTACATTTTTTTGTGCAACTTCGC
>JAMONW010000112.1 GCA_027066355.1 Campylobacteraceae bacterium | reverse complement strand
ATTTTTTAAAGATATTACCTAATTATTTAGTATTTTAACATATTATAAACATATACTAAGTAATTTCTTAATATCATTACAAAAAATAAATTTTAGGCACATTTGATGGTAAGATTAATAAAAGAGATAGAGAAAAAAGTAAAAGGTAAAGAGAAAGAGATAAAACTAATACTTGCATCTTTTTTTGCAAAAGGACATGTTTTATTAGAAGATATTCCAGGAGTTGGAAAGACAACTATGGCAAAAACAATCTCTAAAGTTTTAGGCTTAGAGTTTAAGAGGGTTCAATTTACATCTGATCTTTTGCCAAGTGATATTTTAGGAGTTAACTATTTTGATTTGGATAAAAAAGAGTTTGTTTTTAGAAAAGGACCTATATTTACAGAGATTTTACTTGCAGATGAGATAAATAGAGCCTCGCCAAAAACCCAAAGTGCTTTACTTGAAGCTATGGAAGAGAGGCAAGTTAGTATAGATAAAACTTATAAATTAGATGAGCAGTTTTTTGTAATTGCTACACAAAACCCAAAAGAGGAGTTTGGAGTATTTCCACTGCCTATTAGCCAACTTGATAGATTTATGATAAGTTTAAGTCTAGGATATCCTGCTATGGAGTTTGAAAAAGAGATTTTATTAAATAAAGAGGTTGCAATCAATGCAAAAAAACTTAATATGGAGTCTATAAATTCATATTTTGATAATATTTATGTAGATGATAAAATTATGGATTTAATATTAAAAATTGGTGCTTTTTCAAGAAATGGATTGTTTGAGTATGGACTCTCAACTAGAGGGCTTTTTGCCCTACTAAATATCTCTAAAAGTTGGGCTATGTTAGATGGTAGAGAGTATGTTATAGATGATGATGTAGCAAAAGTTTTGCCATATGTTATAAAACACCGAATTAAAGCAAAGTCGAAGATGGATGTAAATGCAGAGTTTTTCAAACTTTTTTAATTTAAAATTTAAGCCCTTAAAGAGCTTTTGGTTTGCTATTTTGCTAATAATTTTACTATTTGTTGTAGCTTATGTTCATAATAATAATGTTGCATATATTGTTATGTTTTTTCTATTTTCTGTAATTTTAATTGCTATATATCTTGGTGCTAGAAACATAAAAAATATGAATTTAGAGTTACTATATGAACCAAAAGTATTTGCAAATAGAGCATTTAAGTATAAAGCAAAATTGTGTAGTTGTGGTTATGCAATTTATGTGCAAGATAAAAGACACAATATAAATGGAGAAAAGTTAATAGATTTAGAGTATAAATTTAATAAAAGAGGTTTTCATAAAATAGATTCTAAAGAGATTTACTCTTACTATCCACTTGGTTTAATAAAATATATAAAAAGGGTAATTTTAGATAAAGAGGTGCTAGTTTTCCCAGAATTAAAAGGAAAAAGTTTAGAGAAGAGTTTTTTTAGCTCCAACTCTATAAATGGATATATTAATGATTTTGAGGGGCTTAAAAACTACTCTCAAAGTGATAATATAAGCGATATTCACTGGCCAAGTGTAGCTAAAGGTGAGATGGCTTCTAAGAAGTTCTCTTATAATTCAGAGAGTGATACTTTGGTATTTGATTACAATTTAATAAGTGGTGATAAAGAGAGCAAACTCTCGCAACTTGCACTATGGAGTGTAGAAGCTGAGAGTATGGGATATAAATATATTGTAAAAATAGATAGAAAAGTCTTAAAGGATATTGATGAAATACTCAAAACATTGGCTCTATATTGATATATTAAATCTTTTTGCATTTTTACCACTGCTATTTATTTTACCAATATTTATGCAGATATATTTTGCAATAGCACTATTTGTAATTTTAGATAATAAAAGATGGCATAAATTATTGCTTTTTGGTGGAATGGCAATGGTTGTTATCTCATTTATTAGTAGTTTTAATTTTATAGAAGCTCCAAAATTTATTACTTTTATTAAATTATTAGTTTCTCTTTTGTTAGTTGCAGTTGCCTCTCAAAGAGTCTTGGAAGAGAAAAATATCTATATCTCCTTAGCGCCATATCTTTTTTTTGGATTTAGTATAATATTTTTTCAAAATTTGTATATGCTATTTTATGCAATTTTTTTAATTGCTCTTTTTCTTTTTTTTAGATTGCTCTTTATAATTGGAGATTTTAATATTGCAATAGTTAAATTTGTTAAGTTTTTTTTAGTTTCAATTCCTATTGTAATTATCTTATTTTTGCTATTTCCAAGATTTCATGCTAAATCACCAAATATTGGTTTTAAATCAAATTATGTATTATCTGGATTTGGAGATAGTTTAATTGTTAGTGATAAGAGTGTAATATCTTCAGGTAATATTGTAATGGAGCTAGAGTTTAACAAAGTGCCAAAAGAGTTATATTTTAGGGGTGTTGTATTAGATAAATATGTTGGCAATAGATGGATAAGAGAGAATGATTATAAAGATATAATTACTAAAGGTAGCAATATTATAACTTATACACTAAAGCAATATCCAACAAATAATAGATATATTTTTGGATTAGATATGCCAATAAAAGCACCTAAAAATGGTTATCTAACAAGACATTATACACTTTTATCTAAAAAACCACTCAAAGAGATAGTAAATTTAAAACTTAGCTCTTATCAAAACTATAAACTACAAACAAGTAGAATTAGCAAAACTCTTTTAGAGTATTATAAAGATAAAAACTTAAATACTCAAAAGCTTCTAAAAAAGATTAAAGCTAAAGATGATGAAGAGAAATTAAATGCTCTAAAAGAACTTTTTATTACACAAAAAATTGCATATACCAAAAATCCTCCAAAATTTGATAAAAAAAATAGTGTAGATGAGTTTTTTAGATTAAAAAGAGGATATTGTGTTCATTTTGCGTCTGCATTTGCAATAAGTGCAAGAATGCTTGGATTGCCATCACGAGTAGTTAGTGGATTTGTAAGTTCTAAAAGTGAACTATTAAACAACTATTTGGTTGTAAAAGAGAGTGATGCTCATGCTTGGACAGAAATTTATTTAAAAAAAAGAGGCTGGGTAAGGGTAGATCCTACAAAATTTGCTTATAAAAATATATCTGATACAAATATAAACCAAAGTTCTCAAGAGCAAATAAGCCCTTTTAAACTATACACAATGTATTTGCGTTTTAAGATTGAACAGTGGGTATTATATTATGATAGTTACAAACAAGAAAAATTAAAAAAACTGTTAGAAAAAAAGGATTTTTTAATTAAGTTTATATCAATATTTGCTCTTTTACTTATAATAATTATAGCTTCTATTGTGTGGCTAAAGCAAGAAAAAATCCCAAAAGAGGATAAAATAATAGAAATCTTATTACAAGATAAGCCAAATGGTATCACCACATACAACTATTTAAAATCTTTTAATATCTCTAAAGTAGATGAAATAAACAATTTATATCATAAAATTAAATATTACAAAAGCACAAAAAAGGATATAAAAGAGTTAAAAAAATTGATTAAATCTTTGAAAAAAGATAAAAAAAATAGTTCAAGCAGAGTTATTAATCCTAAAATTAAGAATTTTTTTAAAAGTGTAGAGGCTCAATTTTAAAAATAAGCCATTTATCAGCATTTATAATTAATTTTTTGGTATAATCTTGCAATTTTTAAAAAAGGGTATTTTATGAGTTGGAGTCCAAGCAGTTGGAGAGAATTTCCAATAAAACAACAACCGGTATATGAAGATAAAGAGGCTTTAGAAAAGATAGAAAAAGAGTTATCAACTTTTCCTCCTCTAATCTTTTCTGGAGAAGCTAGAAATTTAAAAAAAGATTTGGCAAGAGCTGGTCGTGGTGAAGCTTTTATTGTGCAAGGTGGTGATTGTGCAGAGAGTTTTGCTGCTTTTAATGCAGACACTATTAAAAATCTCTTTAAATTAATTTTACAAATGTCTGTAGTTGTTGCATACTCTAGTGGAAAACCAGTAGTTAAAATTGGTAGAGTTGCAGGGCAATTTGCAAAACCTAGAAGTAGCGACTTTGAAGAGAAAGATGGGGTAAAATTGCCAAGTTACCGTGGTGATATTATTAATGATATAGAGTTTAGCAAAGAGGCAAGAAAACCAGACCCATATAGAATGGTTAGAGCTTACTATCAATCTGCTGCTACTATGAATTTGCTTAGGGCCTTTTCTCGTGGAGGTTTGGCAGATTTGAATGAGGTGCATAGATGGAATTTAGATTTTATTAAAAGCCATCCTATTGGACAAAAATTTGAAGCAATTAGTTGCCAAATAGATAAAGCTATGAAGTTTTTAAAAGCAGCTGGTATAACAAGCGAAAATGCACCTGAACTTAGACAAACAACTGTTTATACATCGCATGAAGCACTTTTGCTAAATTATGAAGAGGCATTAACAAGAACTGATAGTATTACAGGTGATTACTACAATACCTCAGCACATATGCTATGGATTGGCGATAGAACAAGAGATTTAGATGGAGCGCATATAGAGTATTTTAGAGGTATTAAAAATCCTATTGGATGCAAAGTTGGTCCATCTATGAAACCTGATGAATTAGTAGCTCTTGTAAAGGCACTTAATCCAGATAACGAAGAGGGTAAATTAAACTTAATTGTTAGAATGGGTGCAGATAAAATTGATGAACTTTATCCACCACTACTTAAAGCAGTTAGAGATGCAAACTTAAATGTAGTTTGGACAATCGACCCAATGCATGGTAATGTAGAAAAGAGTTCAACTGGATTTAAAACAAGAGATTTTGATAATATTTTATCTGAAGTTAAATCATTCTTTAATATTCATAGAGAACATGGCACAGTTGCTGCTGGTGTGCATTTGGAGATGACAGGAGAGAATGTAACAGAGTGCACAGGAAGTGCAAGTTGTTCAATTACAGTGGATGATTTATCAAGTCGCTACCATACTCAGTGCGATCCAAGACTAAATGCAAATCAAGCTCTTGAACTTGCATTTATGATTTCTGAAAACTTTTAATACTCTCTTTAAGAGAGTATAAATTTAACTCTAAATATTCCAAAAAATCATCATTTTTTTATTTTATTTTATAAAATTAGTCTATTTTAATTTTAAAAGTATAAAATAGCATTTTATGGAGGTTATATGAAAAGAGTTTCCTATAATGCTGGTATTTTTTATCCTAATAATATCAAAGACTTAAAGTTATCTATTGATAGATACAATACTCAATTAGAGCAAAGAGAGGATATAAACTCTATATTAAATATTATCCCAAAAGCTGTTATCTCTCCACAATCAAAATATAGCTATTGTGGATATAATATCAATTTAGCACATAGAGTTCTAGCAAATAGTAGTGTTAAAAGAGTTGTTGTAATTGGACACAACCACAATGTAGAGTTTAGTGGCATAAGCGGAAGCTTTTTTCAAAAGTATCAAACTCCCATAAGAAAAATAGATATTGATATTGAGTATTTAAAAATAATTGAGACAAAATTTAATTTAGAATTTATTCAAGAAGCTCACTTTTTAGAGCATTCAACTGAAGTTCAAATGCCAATGATTGCTCATTATCAACCAAATGTAAAGGTTATAGAGTTAATATATGGTGAAAATTGCGAACAAAAATTATCTGAAATTATAACTTGGCTACTGCAAGATTCATTAACTTCTGTTGTAATTTGTAGTGATTTAAGTTATCTTTTTACACCAGAGCAAACAAATTATTTAGATACAATATGTTTAAGTGCAATTGCAAATGCAGATAATAATATATTTAATAAAGGTTGTGAATCTTGTGGATTAACTGGATTAAAAGCTTTAAATAGTGCTATAAAAAGATTAAATATGAAAAATTTAATTTTAGATTATAGAACATCAATCATAAATGAAAATCCTAAAAAAGTAAGTGGTTATACTAGTGTTGCTTATTGGTAAGTAAGCAAAAATTGCTTACTTAAGCTTACTATTTTTCATGCACTTGATGAACAACTTCAGCTAACTCTTCTTCTACTTTTTCAGATATATCTAAATCATCATCTGTTAATACTCCAGCATTTGGATCATCATAAATAGTTTCATCAAGTTTTTTCTCACTTTTTGCAACAATAACAGAAACTGCTGCATCTCCAGAAACATTAACTGCAGTTCTAGTCATATCAAGAAGTCTATCAACACCTAAAATAAGCCCTATTCCCTCTACTGGTAATCCAACTTGTGTAAATACCATAGATAGCATAATAAGCCCAACCCCTGGAACTCCAGCAGTTCCAATTGATGCTAGAACAGACATTAAAATAACTGTTAAATAACCAGCTGTTCCTAAATCTACACCATATGCATTTGCAATAAATACAGTTGCAACACCTTGCATAATTGCCGTTCCATCCATATTTATTGTTGCACCAAATGGAATTGTAAATGAAGCAACAGAGTTATCAACGCCAAGGCGTTCTGTAACTGTTCTTAATGTTACTGGAATAGTAGCATTTGAACTTGAAGTTGAGAATGCAAAAATTTGAGTTTCTCTCATCTTTTTTAAGAACATTAATGGGCTTTTACCAGATAAAAGTTTTAAAATAGACATTAAAACAACAAATAGATGAATAGCCAATGCTCCAATTAAAACAAGCACATATCCTGCTAAATCTGCTAATAATCCTAATCCTAAATTTGCCATAGCTTTAGCTAAAAGTGCAAAAACTGCATATGGTGCAACTGCCATAACAATTGTTACCATTTTCATCATAATTTCATTACCTATCTCTATAAGTTCAACAACTGGCAAAGCTTTTTTACCAACCATTAATATAGAGATACCAATTAAAATTGAGAAGAAAATAATTTGTAGCATATTACCTTGAGCCATAGCGTTAATAAAGTTACTTGGAATAATATTGATTAAAACACTGCTAAGTGCAGGTGCCTCTTTTCCAGTAAAGGTAGCAGCACTATTCATATGAACACCCTCTCCTATTCCAAGAGAAACTGCTAGTGTAATACCAACAGTAATTGCAATTGCTGTTGTTAGCATATATAGTGCAAATGATTTACCACCAACTTTTCCAAGCGCTCTGATATCTCCAATACCAATTACACCTGTAATTAATGAGAATATTACAAGTGGAACAACAAGCATTTTCAATGCAGTAACAAACATTTTACCAATAATTAAAAATAATCCATTTACAATATACTCATTAATAAAAGTTCCACTTCCATTTAGTCCAAGTAAATTAATACCTAAACCAACAATAATACCAAGAGCCATACCAATTAAAACTTTAACAGTTAAAGACATTGGTTTCTTTTTTGCCATAACTTCTTCCTCCTATGTTGAATTGTTTATGCAACTTTAAGTTACAAACCATAGCTCTTTTATAGAGCATAATCAAATACCTAAGAAGTGTTCAAAAACACCTCATATCAATTATAGCTATATATAGTAAACAGATAGACAAATATATATAATTGTTATATTTTTGTATAAAATTATTATAAGAATTAAATAATTTAGGAGAGTTTATTAGTGTTAAAATAGATTGCTAACCATAAAGCTCCATTAGAAGTTTTTAGGAGTTTATGTTTTGTAAAAGAAGGGATATATAGGGTATCACCTTTTTTTAAAGTTATCTCTTTACCCTCTATTTCTAAAGTTGCTTCACCATCTAAAAGAGCTACAAATTCACTCTCTTTTTGACAATACTCTTTTTTTTCTAGCTTATTTGAACTTACAATTTTAGAAATTTTTAAATTATTATCTTCAAAAAGAGTATAAAAATCCTCCCCAAACTCTGGTATAGAGTGTTTAAATAGATTCAAAAATTCTCCTTTACACTATTTTTAATACCAAAAAAAACTTTCAACTTTCAACTTTTAATTTTTAATTTTTAATTTTTAATTCTCTCTTACTTTTTACTTTTTACTTATTACTTTAATTCTAGTAGCTCATACTAATTGCATCAATGTCTTTCCAAGAGAGCGACTCTTTATCCATCTTTTGGTGGCTTAAAAGGTGGGCAATATATCTTGCAAACATATCTGTTTCTATATTAACTTTTGTGCCAATTTTATAATTTTTAATTAGCGTATTTTCAAGTGTATGGGGGATTATTGTTAATCTAAAGCTATCTTTGTAAACATCATTTACTGTTAGTGAAATACCATCAATTGTAATTGAGCCTTTTGGAACTATATATTTTATCTGCTCTTGTGGCACTTTGATATAGTAATTAACTCCATTTGAGAGCTTTTCTATTTTGATAACTTCGCCTGTGCAATCAATATGCCCTTGCACAATGTGTCCTTCAAATCTATCTCCCATTTGCATTGCTGGTTCAATATGAATATAATCTTTAAATTTAGACTCATCTACAACTGCTTTTGTTTCATCTGCTACTTCTACTACAAAACCATTGTCAAGGGTTTGAATTACTGTTAAGCAAACGCCATTAATTGCTATAGAATCTCCAATTTTAGCTTTGTGCTTAGAGATAACTTTTAATTTGCCATTTATAAAGCTCTCTACTTTTGCAACTTCTCGTATTAAACCTGTAAACATATTTAACCTTTTTGGCTATAATTTCAAAAATTATATCATATTAGGTAAAAAAATGGATAAAAATTATGATGTTATTGTAATAGGCGGTGGACACGCAGCAATAGAAGCAGCTAACTCTGCTGCAAAAATGGGTGCAAAAACCCTAATGATAACAATTTTAGTAGAACAAATTGGTGCAAGTAGTTGTAACCCTGCAATTGGAGGCTTAGCTAAAGGGCATTTAGTTAAAGAGATAGATGCTCTTGGTGGTTTAATGGGTGAAGTTACAGATATTGCAGGGCTTCAATTTAGAATTTTAAATGCCTCTAAAGGTCCAGCAGTTAGAGGAAGCAGAGCACAAATTGATATGGATAGATACCGTATAGTAATGCGCGATAAATTGTATGCAACTAAAAATTTAGATATTACTCAAGAAATTGTTGAGCAGTTGATTTTAGAAGATGACAAAGTAAAAGGAGTTATAACGCAACTTAAAAACCAATACTTTGCACCAAAGGTTATTATTGCTGCAGGAACATTTTTAAATGGTTTAATTCATATTGGAGAAGTTCAACAAAGTGCTGGTCGTCAAGGTGAATTTGCCTCTATTACACTAGCAGAACATTTAAGAGAGCTTGGTTTTAGAATTGGGCGACTCAAAACTGGGACTTGTGCTAGAATTGCAGGAGACAGTATTGATTTTAGCACCCTTGAAGAGCAAGGTGGAGATGAACCCCCTACTCCATTTTCGTTTAGAACAAATAGAGATAATTTTAAACCAACTCAACTACCTTGCCAT
>JAMONW010000111.1 GCA_027066355.1 Campylobacteraceae bacterium | reverse complement strand
ATTCTACTATCACTACAAGTAATAACCATAGTATGTGGATTTTGTCCACCTTGTAGCTCTTTGAACAACTCTTTATTTTCTGCAAAATACTCATCTAAAAAAGCTTTATACCCCTCTTCGATTACTTTTTCCATAAATTTGCTCCTCTTTATATGTAATGTAAGTTTATTTTATTTAGTAATTTTTATAATAGTAAGAACTTATATTTATAATAAGATAGGAATAATTTTTTTGTAACGATTATACACATTAATTAGTAATTAAAGATTAGTATAAAATTATTAATTTTTAGGAGCAAATTTAATTTAACAGGCAAATAGCTTTTGCCTGGAAGAAGTTTTTAGTAAAATAAGCTAATTTATATTACATAATCTACATCATCATGTTCACCAAATGCTTTATATAGGGCATCTCTCTCTTCTTTGGAATCTACTGTGCATTCTGCACTAAAGCTACTAAATTTCCCATTTTTAGAAGTGTTGCTAAAATTGCAACTATGAGATTTATCTCCCATAATATCTTTTATTGCTTGTTCAACTTTTATTTTATCTTTTCCAATTACTTTAAATCCCCACTTTGTAGGATAGTTTATCTCTGGTTTATCTTGTGTATTTTTATCTAAAATCATAGATTAGCTCCTTATTGTTTTTTTAAAATTAAACTTTTGGCACGAACAAGTTCGCGCCTCCTGTGCTGGAAACCAGAACTTGTTCTGGTCGAATGCTTGATTGGCTGTGAAGTTTGAACCCTTGGCACGAACGAGTTTGCGCTTCCTCTCTTGGAAACTAGAACTTGTTCTATGTTAAAAACTCTTTTTATCTTCAGCTCTAAGAAACTCTCCACTTTTACCGCCACTTTTTCTCTCTAACTGTATGGGACCAATTACCATACCCTTATCAATAGCTTTTAGCATATCATAAATAGTTAGCAAACCAACACTCACTGCTGTAAGAGCTTCCATCTCTACACCTGTTTTTCCAACTAATTTTGCAGTTGCTTCTAGCTTAAATCCAGGTAGTTCTGGTAACTCTTGCACATTAATTTTAACAGAAGTTAGCATTAAAGGATGACACATAGGTATCAAATCGCTAGTTTTTTTTGCTCCACTAATAGCTGCAATTACTGCAGTTTGCAAAACTGGACCTTTTTTTGCACGGTTTTGCACAACCATATCGTAAGCCTCTTGAGTAACTGTTATTATACCACTTGCAGTTGCAACTCTTTGGGTATTTTCTTTGTTTGAAACATCTACCATTTTTGGTCTGTCATTTTCGTCTAAATGAGTTAGGTTCATAAGTTGCCTTTATATTTAAAATTTTTATCTATTTAATTTATAACTTTAGAGTATATCTAATAAACTCATATTAGTATAAATTTTTAATTTTATTTTAAAATTATATCTTTATTTAAGTAAATTAGTAATAAAATAGACTTGTTATAGAGATAAGTTATCTAATATATAAGCATAGCTTATTATATAGGTAATTAAAATTTATTATTCTAATACATGCTATAATTTTTTTTATAGCAAAATCAATAAAACAAAGGATGGATATGGCTAAAGTTTCTAAAAAAGAGTATCTGAAGGGTTGGATACCATATAGAATTAAGCGTTACTGGGCATATATTGTAATTACAATAGTTGCATTAGTTTTACCGTGGATTAAAATTAATGGGAATCACTTTTTCTTATTAAATTTCGATCATAAGCAGTTGCATTTCTTATTTACAAGATTTGATATGCAAGAGCTTTATATTATGCCTTTCTTATTAATGTTGTTATTTTTGGGAATTTTTGCGTTAACAGCATTTGCAGGTCGTGCATGGTGTGGATGGGCTTGTCCTCAAACAATATTTAGGGTAATTTACAGAGATTTAATTGAAACAAAGCTTTTGGGCTTAAGAAAAAATATTAAAAATAAGCAAAAAGAGCCAGATTACTCTAAACATAGAGGTAAGCAAATTATTGCAATTTTAATATGGTCGGTTTTAGCATTAATTGCAGCGGCTGATTTTATGTGGTTCTTTGTTCCACCAGAAACATTCTTTAAATATTTGCAAGATCCAGCAAATCATACAGTAATGATTGGGTTTGTTTTGGGTGTAGCAGCATTCTTAGTGGCAGATGTTGTATTTATAAAAGAGAACTTCTGTATATATATTTGTCCATATAGCCGTGTTCAGTCAGTTTTATTTGATGAAGATACAATAATGGCAGTTTATGACCCAATTCGTGGTGGTAGAATCTATGAAGGTCATGGAGGAGATAAGCACAAAGTTGCAAATTCTCAAAAAGAGTTATTAGAGAGAGATCCAGATGCAGAATGCACCGCTTGTGAGAGTTGTGTTAGAGTTTGTCCTACACATATTGATATTAGAAAAGGTTTACAACTTGAATGTATTAACTGCCTAGAGTGTGTTGATGCCTGCACAACCGTAATGGGTGCGCTTGGTAAGCCAAGTCTTGTTCAATGGTCAAGTGAGAGAGAAACAGAAAAACATGAAGGTAAAACTAGATACTTCAGACCAAAAATTCTTGGTTATGCTGGAGTTTTAACATTAGTATTAATTGCTATGTTTGTAATGGGTAGTAAAAAAGAGAATATGCTATTAAATATCAATAAAGATACCCGCCTTTATAAAGTATTGGCAAATGGTCAAGTTGAAAATAGTTATTTAGGATTATTCCAAAATACAGATATTAAAAAGCATACTTATTACTTTAGTGTAGATAATCCAAATATTGAGATTGTTCGCCCAGCAGAAGCATTTAAACTTGGTGCTAGAAGCAAGAGAAAGAAAGCAATTTTGCTTAGAGCTAAAAAACCTTTAGTTAAAGATGCAAAAGAGGATACATCTATTCCAATTACTATTAATGCATTTGCTGTTGATGATAAAAAGAAAATTAGTATATTTAGAAAAGCGGTATTTATATATCCATCTAAAAAGAACTATGAAGCTGAGCTTAAAAAAGCAAAAGCTGCAGAGTAAAAAGAGTAATACCAAGCAGCATTGCTTGGTTTAGCTTTGCCAATAATATAATTGGTGCTAATTTTAAAAATATTAACTTACTAGTATAAATCTATTTTCTACTCAATATTTAGTTAAAATCTAAAATATAGTTACAATAATGCACATTTTTTTTATAAATCAAAAAAAAATTATTTTTATTTTTAAATAAGACAAAATTTATCCGATTTAGGATATACTTCTATCATAACTCAAAAAGATTGAGTAAAAAATATAAAAGTTAAGGATAAAAAAATGGCAACAGTAACATTTAAAAATGATATAGTATGTAATTTAGCAGGAAATGAGGTAAATGTTGGAGATAAAGCTCCAGAGGTTACAGTAGTTAATTGTGATCCAATGCTTCAAGATGAGAAAGTTGGTGGAGAGGGTAAAGTTCAATTAGTAATTGCAGTTCCTTCACTTGATACTGGTGTATGTGATGCAGAAACAAGAAGATTTAATACTGAAGCTGCTGCACTTGATGGTGTAGAGGTTATTACAGTATCTATGGATTTACCATTTGCAGCTGCTAGATGGTGTGGAGCTGCTGGAATTGATAATATTAAAGTATGTTCAGACTTTAGAAATAAAGATTTTGGTAATGCATATGGTGTTTTATTGGCTGATGGTCCACTAGCTGGTGTTTTAGCAAGAGTTATTTTTGTAGTAGGTAAAGATGGAAAAATTACTTATAAGCAAGTAGTTCCAGAGATTACGCAAGAACCAAATTATGAAGAGGCAATAGAAGCTGCTAAAGCTGCTGCAAACGCATAATTAACTTAAATAAACCTCCTGTAATAAATTAATTTCTGGGTTTTTTGCCCAGAAGTTGAATATAAAACTTCTTCTTTCTTTTATCTCTTTGTGATACAATTATAAAAAAAATAATAAAGGCTATTTTTATGAAAAAAATTTCTATTTTATTTATTTTAATATTTACTATATTTATAATTACAGGTTGTGGACCAAAAGTTCCAACTGGGGTAACTGGTGGATATTATACAAGTGCAGATTGTCAAGGTAAGCCAGATGCAATCTTTAATCCAGCAAAAGCTGCTGATAAGATTGTGGTTGTTAAAAGTGAGCATAAGATGTATTTATATAAAAATGGAAAAGTTATAGAAACTTTCCCAGTATCACTTGGAGCAAATGATTATCAAGGAAACAAAGTAAAAAGAGGCGATAAGAGAACGCCAGTTGGAAGTTATACTATTTTAAATAAAAGATGCCATCCTGTAAAGTATAGAGCTATGACAATCTCTTATCCAAATGCCCAAGATAGAAGAAGAGCAGCAGATATTGGTGTTGACCCTGGAAGTATGATTACAATACATGGACAACCACACTGGAACGCAGATGGGCATGGGGATAGCTACACTTTAGCTCACGATTGGACTGATGGATGTATTGCTTTAACAAATAGTGATTTAGATAAACTTTGGGGTAGGGTAGCAGTTGGCACACCAATAATAATTAAGAATTAATGCGTCAATATACTCCAAAGCAGATAGAGAAATATAAACGCCAAAAATATATTAGTGCATTAAATAAATGCACTAAAAATCTCTACAAACTCTTAAAAAATGAAGATACAACATATGAAATATTTAGGAAAAAATTTATTCAATTAAAAGATGAGTTAGATAAAATAGATGAAGTAAGATTAGATACAGAGCATATAAAAAAGGTAAAAGAGTATATTGAAAAGTTATTTTTAAAGACAATATTATCTAAAGAGTTTAGCAACAATGATTTTTTAGATATCAAAAATAGTGAATTAAATATGTTAAATAGACTACAAAAGATGAAAAATAGAAGCAAGTATAGCAAAACGAAACACAAAGAGATTTTTTATTAATTTACATAGTTCCATTTTTTCTAACTCAAAAATTTAATTATAATTTTATATAAAAAAGTTACTTTTTTTTACACTTAATTATGGTATTATTATGTAGAAGAGATATTACAGAGAGGGAAATCTATGGGAGCTATATTGATATTGCTGTTTTCATCATTGTTATATGCTGATTTTACAATATCATATCTTATAGATAATAAAATAAAGCAGACTGTTTATTATAAAGATGATAATCATATAATGTTTCAAATAGAAGATAGTGAAAAAACTTTAGAGAAGCTATTTATTATAAATTCAAAAAAGTATATATCATTTGAAGAGAATGGTATAGAGCATATTTTTGAGATATCTGATAAGCTCTCTGATAATTCTGATAATAATGTAAGTAGTGATAATAATAGTTCAAGTAATAGTGATGTTAACTTTTCTGTTCTTAGGGTTGATAATAATATAAGTTTTAATCAACAAAAGGCTAGTAGATGGATAGTAAAAGATGCTAGTGGTGAGAAAAAAAGCATAATTGTTACAGATAATAAAGCTCTATATAAAGATATTAAAAAAAGCATAGAAGCGCTTAAGAAGATTTTACCAAAGAGTAAGGCAGATGAAGCATCAATTTTTGATGTGGGTAATGGTTGGACTATTTTAAAGAGTGAAAATTTAGAGTTGCTAAAATATAAAGAGAGTCCACTAGATTTAGCGCTATTTAAAATAAATAAAGAGCTAGATAAAAATGAACAAAAAGAGTTATCAAAAGAGATAGAGAAGTGTTTTACTAATGTATGTTGTGGTAAAAGTAGCACTAATCCTCAAGAGATAAATAGCTACTTAAATGAAGATAATAAAAAGTGGAAGCTTCTTTCATCGGCAAAATGTAACTATAAATCACAGAAAAATATAGAGAGTGCAATATACTCTTATGATAATAAGTTTATTACAGTTGAGATGATTTCTAAAAATATATTGCTTGGTAAAATAGATAGTTTAAAAAAAGAGGGTTTAGAGGTTAGCAATATAAAGAATTTAAAACTAGAAGGTTATGAAACAAAAGAGGGCTATATACCTTCAGTTGATGCCACAGTAGTAGATATAACTCTACCTAGTGCTACTATCTCTTTATATGCAAAAGGTAATATAAATTTAATTAAAAATGCTAAAGAATTACTAAAGTTAAAGTTTAAATCTCTTAATTATACTCTTAGTAATTAGCCTCTCCAAACTCAATAACCCAATACATTTTTTCGTTATCTTTATATGCTGATATGCCAACATCTTTAAATCTTGGGTTTGTTAAGATTTGACAATGCCTTGAGCTTCTTAAAAAATTATCAATAGCGTGTTGAAAATTGGCATATGGATCTTGATTTCCAACTATTCTAAATTTAGTATATGTCAAAATTTCTCCAGCTAACTCACCAGGTTTAACAGGATATCCAGAGTAGATAATTCTCTCATAAAAGTTACTTCTACTGCCTATTGCTCTTTTTGCTAAATCTGTTGTTCCACCTGAGCCTAAGTGTCCTAAGAATTTATTAACTGCCATATCTCTAGCGTGCATATTTGAAGCATTCTCTAAATTTCTATTCCAATTAATTGCAGGAGAGGGGTTGCTACAGACAGTTCCATGCTCTCTTAAGTTATTTATATAATCTAGCATCTTATATTTTATAGGTTCTAAATTTACAGGTGTTGCTCCTCCAAAAGTGCTATTTTTTGGGTAAGAGTAAACTAAAGTTGGTTTAACATTGGCACTATCTCTTGTTAGTTCACTCATACTGTGAGAAACTTTAGGTCGCTCCATAGTTGTTCTAATTGGTCTATATGCTCCATAACCATTACTTTTTCCTCTGTATCCTCTATATGATGATGAGTATCTATTTGGATACTCCATATCTCTAGGTGGTGGCAGTTGTTGCTGAGTATGGTTATAGTATTGGTTTCTATAGCTATTATTATAATTTTGTTTATGATAGTAGTTGCTATGACTATTATGATATTTTGGTTTAACTCTTTTATGTTTACATCCACTAAAGGTAAAAGCGAGGGTAAATAAAACTATAATACTTAAATTAAATTTTCTATTCATTTAGTAATCCTTATTCTTCTAAAACAAATAGCAATTAGTTATAAAATAGATAACATAATATGCTAAAAAATGTAATTATTACATAAAAAAAACATAAATAATAATTACAAAAAGGGATTATACTCTTTTTAACTTAAATATTATAACATAAAAGTATCATTTTATGGAACTTTTTATATTTTTTTTGATAAATATTCTTCAAAAAAATTCAAATTAGTAAATTCATTTTCATTAACACTATTTATACATAAATATCTACTCATTTTTATCAATTGTCCCAATTTATGTATGTTATTATTAAAATTCTTTTTTGCAGTTGTTAAAATAGTTCGTCTATATATCGCTACAGTTGGCTCTAGCCGATTATTAACTTTAAAGCAGTAGCAATCGTAATTTGGATTGTTTTTATATAGATTTAACAATTTTTCTATACTATTGTGTGAAATAAATGGCATATCGACTGCTAAAAATAGAATAGCATCACTTTTTAGAGATGAAAAAGAAGAAATAATCCCGTTTAACGGAGATAAAATCTCATATTTATCATACAATTTTTTTGACATAAAAGGAAATTTGTCATCTCTTGTGCTAATGTAAACTTTATTATTAAATATTTTTTCAAGTTTTCTATATTGATACTCTGCCATTGTAGAGTATTCTCCAAAAGGTAGTAAAGATTTATCTCTACCCATTCTGCTACTTTTACCACCTGCTAAAATTACAGCACTAATTGACATACTCTCTTCTTTTTTTGTGAATTATTAGCATAATAGCAGCAACCAGTGCTATAAATGCTTCAAAAATAAATAAGCCACTAGGGCTAAATTTGTAAATAAAACCAGATACAATTGCTCCAACAGCCCCACCTAAACCAAAACTAATACCTAAGTAGAATTGTTGAGCTAAATGTTTTTGAGTATAGAGCCTGTAAACATATGCGATTGATGCAGTGTAGTATAGTGCAAAACTTAGAGCGTGTGTTGCTTGTGCTAACATCATAATTGCAATACTTTTTGGGAAAATAGCAACCATTAGCCACCTTGCAACACCACTTAATGTTGTGAGTAAAAGTAGAGTTAAAAGGTTAAATTTAGCTAGTAGTGGACCTTGAAAAATTAGCATAACAATTTCGCACAACACACCAAAAATCCAGAGATAACTAACTATATTTAAAGCTATACCATTGCTTGTTTCATATATTGTAAAAAAGTTATAAAATCCACCAAAGCTAAATTGAAATAGAAATATACTAACCCAAAAAGCCCAATACTTTTTTAATGAAAAGCTATTATTATCTTCTAACTCATTTTTTATAGATATATGTTTATCAAATTTTGCTAAAATTACTCCAAATATCATTGTCCAAAATGATGTAAATGATAAAAATATAAAAGCAGTTAAGTAGTTCTTTAAGATATTTCCTAAAATAAAAGCTACAAGTGCAAAGCCAATAGAACCCCAGAGTCTAATTTTACCATATCTCTCTTTTCCAATTTGCTCTATTGCAATAGTTTCAACAAAAGGCAAGGCAGCTCCCATAGCTCCACCAAAAAGTAAACTAGTAGCTAATAGACTCCAAAAGTTATTTATAGTTAAAAAAAAGAGTATAGTTACTAAAAATGTTGCTCCTAATGAGATAAAATATACCTTATGCGTTAATTTAATATAGTTTTTAAATATAAATGGAAGCAAAAAACGCATTAAAGGAGCAGTAGTGTAAATAGCTCCAATTTCAATAGAGCTATACCCTAAATCTTTTAGGACTTTTGGCATAAAAATAACAAATACTCCAACCATAGCAAAATAGAATAGATAAAATAGAGCCAAAGGTAGCTCTAGTGATTTAAAGAGTTTAAGATTATTCATAAACTAAAGCAGTTCCTGCAATTAAGTCATGTAAATTTCGTCCATCTTTTCTAAAAAATAGAGTAATCCATCCAAATATTAAAAAGGTTATTTTAGATAAGAGTTGTCTTAAAACAATAGTAGTTTTAGGTGGTTTTTCTTGGGTTGATAGAAATATTAATTTTAGATTATAAGCTTTCATTCCAGGAGTTTGCCCATTTTTTATTAAAAATATAGACTCTACAATTGCTAGAGGAATTAAAATATATATCCAACCTAGCAATTTATGTGCGCCAAAGCCCTCTCTGCCCCCAAATACTAAATAAAAAACAATATATACAATTGGCATCCAAAGCATAAAACTATCTGTTAAAATAGCTTTAAAGACATCAGCTCTTTTTGCAAATTTTAATTTTGACTCAGAGGCTTTTTTATCTGTAATTTTTCCTTGTTTTATATCTCTAAATCTCTGTTTTGCCATAATATTTCCTAATGTTTTGGACCTAAACTCATACTAAAAATTGGAAGAAGCATAGCAAGAACAA